>NZ_DIHV01000084.1:57319-57642 GCF_002420325.1 Marinobacter sp. UBA5687 | reverse complement strand
ATTTTTTATGAATGTTATTGGGAGACATCCGTTCGGTCAAGCAATTTACACCTCAGGTAACCTCAAATTTGATTCCCGTGCCGGAGCCTCTATACAGAGTCATGCTGAAGACAATACCATCAGGGTTTCCCCAAAGCTCAGGGAACTCGACGGAAGCCGCGCGGATTCCAGGCAGTCTTACCTGGTTCAATTTGTTCAAAGGACGAAGCCGCTACTATGAAAACCATAGGCCTCATCGGTGGAATGAGCTGGGAGTCCACCCAAACCTACTATCAGTTGATCAACCAGAAAGTCCGGGACGAGCTGGGCGGGCTGCACTCAGC
>NZ_DIHV01000084.1:0-56936 GCF_002420325.1 Marinobacter sp. UBA5687 | reverse complement strand
GGCGGCGACCGGAGAAATTCTTGGTGCGGCCGGCAAGGCGTTGGCCGCGGCAGGTGCGGATTTCATTGTGTTATGCACGAACACCATGCACAAAGTGGCAGATAGTATTGAGAAGGCTTCTGGCCTGACCATGCTTCACATTGCCGATGCGACAGCTGATGCGCTTCATCGCGACGGGATCGATTGTGTCGGCCTTCTCGGCACAAAATTCACCATGGAACAGGCGTTCTACAAGGAGCGTCTGGAGAACCGGGGCATTCGCGTACTGGTGCCGGATGATGCCCAGAGGGCATTGGTGCATACGGTCATTTATGACGAGCTTTGCCGTGGTATTATCCGCAGGCCTTCGAAACAGGGCTATCTGAAGGTGCTGGACTCACTGGCCGCACGGGGAGCGCAAGGCGTAATACTGGGTTGTACCGAAATCGGCTTGTTGGTGCAGCAGGCTGATACTGCCATTCCGCTTTACGACACCACCCGCATCCACGCTGAACAAGCCGTGGCGCACGCTTTAGCGTGACCAGCGAGCCGTTTCAGCCGCCACAGTTTAGCTCCTCATTCACTTGGTGATGGTATTAACACGTTCTATGAAAAGCTGGCTACTTCTCGGCCTGGCCATTGTGGCTGAAGTGATTGCGACCTCGGCACTGAAATCCAGTGACGGATTCACCCGCCTGCTGCCAAGTGTTGTGGTGGTGATCGGGTACAGTGTGGCCTTCTATTTTCTGGCGCTGGCCATCAAGGTGATTCCAGTGGGGATTGCCTATGCCGTCTGGGCCGGGCTGGGCATTGTATTAATTTCGCTCATTGGTTGGTTACTGCTCGGTCAAAAGCTGGATTTTCCTGCGGTTGTCGGTATGCTGCTGATTGTAGCTGGCGTATTGGTTATCAACCTGCTTTCCAACACAGGTGCACACTGAACCGACATGAGTACCGTAACTTCGATCACCATTCGTAAATACCGGATTCAGGATCTGAGCCCGGTGGTTCGCCTGTTCACCGATTCCGTGCACGAGCTCACGGCAGGCGCCTACGACGAAACCCAGCGCTATGCATGGGCTTCACGCACACCCCATCTGGATACCTGGCGCGAGCGCCTGGAGTCTCTGGAGACCCTGGTGGCAGAAGAAGGCTCAGATCTCGCCGGTTTCATTTCCTATGAAAAAGATGGCCATATCGATCTGGTATTCACCGCTCCCAACTACGCCCGTCGCGGCATTGCTTCTGCCCTTTATCACGAGGCAGAACAGCAGCTCAAAGAGCTGGGCGTAACAGAACTCAAGACCGAGGCCAGCGTGGTCGCCCGGCCCTTCTTCGAGCGCCACGGTTTTGAGGTGGTGGATGAGCAGCGAGTCACGGTGCGTGGCGCCCAGTTCCTGCGTTATCTGATGCGCAAGAAGCTCGACGCCTGACCTGGACTCAAGCGGGCTCTTCGGCCTCTTCGGCCAGAGTCCGCACCCGCTCAAAGTCTTCCTCAGTAAACACACCATTCACCCCGGATATGGCGGCCAGCTCCATGCCGTGCTTGAGCCCGAGCTTGTAGATCTCCCGCACCTTCTCCCATTCAATGTTACGGCCGAGCGTGAAATTCTCGAACCGGGCCTCCAGTGCCAGCACAATCGTCTCCGCCAGACAGGCGTAGGCGATGCCCCGGGGCAAGCCAATGTCCTTCATGCGCACGTCTCCCGGTAGCTGGATTTCCCCGGATTCGATCACCAGCACATCCGGCCGCTTGGCCACATCCTCCGCCGGGATATCCAGCGGCCGGGCCACGTCGGTAATCACACAGCCTGGTTTCACCTGCATGATGTCCAGGATGCGTTTACCGGCCCCGGACGTAGCGGTAACCACCATGTCCATTTCGGAAAGATCGCGGTCCGTGGTGGCAGAGACGTGAACGATGGCCCCAGGAGTTTCCAGTTCGATACTTTCCTTCAGCGCCAGCAACTTGGCTGCCTCTGGGGCCACCATGTGGATTTCATCCACGGCTTTGGCCAGCAGGCGCGCGCACACGGAACCGATGGCGCCTGTGGCCCCGACTACCATCGCCTTACCCGCCATTTTGCCGCTCTTACCAATACTCACGCGGCCGACTTTTTTGGCGGCATCGTGGGCGGCCCAGAGCGCGCCGGAGGCACTGTAGCTGTTACCCGTGGTGATCGGTAAAGGTGCGCGTTTGGCCACAGTAATGCCGGCGTCCCCCACCACTTTGGTGAAGGCACCCAGCCCCATAATCTGGGCCCCAAGTTTCTTGGCCAGTTTTGCCGCCGCCAACAACCGGCTGTAGGTAAACTCCGGGCCGTGGGCCATGATTTCCTTGGGTGTGCCGCCTACGGTGATGAGCCATCCCTCGGCTTCATCTCCGGTGGGGGATTTGATGCCGCTCACCTTGGAATAAATGAAAGGCGGTGTGTAAGCCACAGCCTTCTCCACCAGGTTCATCACGGTGGGTGGAGAGACATTGGCAATCCAGTCCAGTGGTGGGGTTTTGGTCAGGTACTGCTGAGACAACGGATGAATCACGAAGGCGAAGCGGTTTACCCGCCGATAACCGTTGGGGTAAAGAATCCGCGGCTCAATTCCCAGGGTCTGAATAACATCCAGGAAGTCGTCTGCGCCCAGCTGCTCCGGCGTGCGGGACATCGCCGCGCTGATCATCGCCTCCATCACATTCACGCCCACGGGTCGACCTTCCAACCAGGGGCTGTAGTCCACCACCATGGCCACCTTGCGGGAGCGAAACCAGTCCAGGGCGGATTCGGTGACCCGGGAGGTGATCACGGTTTTACCGTCCAGCTCTTTCTCCGAGAAGGCCTCCAGATCGCCCATGGCTCCCACAATCACATGGGAGTCCTTTACCGACTCATGCAACGAGCCACGAATGAGCTTCTCGCCCATGCGGTAAATCGGTGTTTTGTGCAGTGCTTCAATAAGCTTGACTGCCGCGGGGCGGAAGGTCACCGGAGCCGTCAGCGAGGTATAGGTTTCCAGTTGGCGAAGGGAGGTAAGCAATCTCGGTACGCCGAAATCCAGATAGGGATCGGCAAAAAACAGGTTATCGGTGTGTTCAGACAACGCCTTGGCAATTCGGTAACCGGCCTGGCCATTCAGAAACAGCACCCGGGCGTTGTCAAAAAAGTGCCCCAGCTCTGTTTGGGTATGGCGCACCGCCCACTCCTGCAAGATACCTCGGAGGCCGGCACCGGTCGTCACCGGCTTGTCGGGAACGCAGGCTTCCAGCCGGGCAGTGTCCGGATGTTCCAGCTGTTCACGGCCCACCTGGTAGTGATCGTGAATCATGCTCAGGCCAATGGCATCAGCCTCCCCGCGAACCGAATCCAGCACGGCTTCGGCACGTTCCAGGTTGCCATCCGTGCCCACCCGAATAATCCGGAATGGCTGTTCCAGAAACGTGGTTTCCAGTTCGTAATCGTATTCCGAAGATCCCTGGCTGACACTAACGACCGTTTTCATGGCGGGCATCCTTGTTGTTTTGTTCTGCAATCAGTTTAGAAGATGGAACGCTCCGCCGCTTTAGCTCAGATCAAATAGCAGGCACAAAATAACCGGCTAAACTCATGCTGTATCTAACCCTCAAACCCCAGTCCGATTCAGGGAGGCTCCATGACCATTCAGGAAGAACTTAACGCCACCATTGCCGATCTGGTCCAACCGGGCAAAGGCATTCTGGCCGCAGACGAAAGCTCCCCGACCATTGCAAAACGCTTCAAAGCCGTAGGCGTTGAATCCACGGAAGCCACGCGGCGCGAATACCGAAGCATTATTTTCTCCACGCCCGGTCTTGGCGACCACATCAGTGGCGTGATTCTTTACGAAGAGACCCTGGAGCAACTGAGTCTGGACGACGTTGCTATTCCCAAGCTCCTTACCAGCCAGGGCATGGTGCCGGGCATCAAGGTCGATCAGGGCAAAGGCCCGCTGGTGAATGCCCCGGGGGACGAGATTACCTACGGGCTGGATGGCCTGGCAGCCCGGCTTGAGCACTACAAAGCCATGGGTGCCCGCTTCGCCAAGTGGCGAGATGTGTTCCATATCTCGGATACCCTGCCCTCGTTCCAGGCCACCAAATCCAATGCCGAGGTGCTGGCCCGCTATGCCGCCGTGTGCCAGTCGATGGGTATTGTGCCGATCGTGGAGCCGGAGGTACTGATTGACGGAAATCACACCATCGAGCGGGCTGCAGAGGTGAGCGAAGACGTATTGCTGGAAGTCTTCAAGGCCCTGCATCGGCACCGGGTGAACCTGGAATGCATGGTGCTGAAGCCCAGCATGGTGACACCGGGCAAGGAATCCGGCAAAGCCACGCCTGAACAGGTTGCCGAAGCGACACTGAGCGTCTTCCGGCGAGTGGTGCCAGCGGCCGTCCCCGGGATATTTTTTCTCTCCGGAGGCCAGACACCTGAAGAATCCACCGAGAACCTCAATGCTCTGAACAGCATGGGCTACCATCCCTGGGAGCTGAGTTTCTCCTACGGCCGGGCCCTGCAGGAACCTGCCCAGAAAGCCTGGGTAGGCAAACTTGAAAACGCCGATGCAGCGCAGGCGGCCATGAAAAAACGGGCCAGACTCAATGGCCTGGCCCGTTCCGGTGACTATACCCCAGCAATGGAGAACGAGGGCTGACCGGCCCTCAGTTACAACCGCTCACGCACCCGGCGGAACCGTTGAAGGCCATGGTCTGGCCGCTCAGCGGCACATGAACTGGCATGGACGCCAGAGCCTGGAACTGCGCCGTGCGGGTGCCCTCTTTCACCTTTCCACCCTCAGTGGCCGGCTCGTTGGCGTGCGACGCGATCACCGCAGCCGGTTCAATCAGATCATTCACCACGTAGGCTGCTTCTTTCGGGCCGGTGGTAAAGGTATCGCCGATATTCATCACCACTAGTTGGGCCTCGTAGTGGTCATTAACCACCAGCTTCTGCTCGGCAGTAATCCCGGTATCCCCGGACAGATACACCACCAGGCCATTGCTGAAGGTCAACACGTAACCGGTAGGCGGTCCCACACTGGCCCCCACGCCGGCTGCCGCCAGATAGTCCGCCAGCGGCCCGGAAAGAAACGACGGTGACACCCCGTTACTGTGCACAGCCGGCACGGTGGTGATGGATACACCACCGATGTCCCTGCTTCCGCCAAAGCGCACCAGTACGGATTTCGATGGATCACCGCTACCTTCTTTCAGTTTCGCCGCAAAGAACGCGGGCATTTCGCTGCCGGTCACGATGGTGGCGTTTTTCTTCAGGGCAATGTCCACGGTGTTGGACTGAGGCAGGCTGGAAACGGAGGTATCCGGGCTGGCGCAACTGCCCTGGTTGGTTTTGGCGATGCGCTGGTCTCCCACGTGGTCACCATGCATGTGCGAAACCAGAACGACATCAATGTTGCCAAGCCGTGGGTCATCGGAGCCGGCCACGGTTCGGCCGGCATCGTAGAGAATGCGGGTGCCGTTGGGGTCTTCAAAGATCAGGGCACGGTCACGACTACAGAACTCGCCGTCGTGACTGCCCAATGGCGTGACTTTGACCGCGTGATCGTCTGCCTGCGCGGCGGTAACCGCCGTCACCGCCAGGGCGGCGCCGAAAAACATGTGGGCCGCCATGCCCACTATTCTTGTTCTCATGGTGTTGTCCCTCTCGTTTACATGAACCGGAAGGATTTACGACAACAGTCCCGGTTTGTACCAGTCTAGCCCAGAGGAACGAAAAGTGAGGAGTCAGGCGGCGTTGGTGCTGCGTTGCGGCAGGTCGACTGGTTGATCCAGGCAGGCGAGCATGGGCGCAACCTCACGGATTTTTCGGGCCTGAGGCCAAAGCGCCTCGGCTTCAGCGAAACCCTGGCGCAGGTAGTTGAGCCATTGCTTGATGCGGCCGGTCACATATTTGTCTTCCAGGCGGGTTTGCAGGGCGGCAGCGTATTCCCGCACCAGAACCACGGCCTCTGCCCAGCTCATGGGTTCCAGCACCTCGCCGTTCTGGGAGGCTTTAATCTGCGCCGCCAGGTCCGGCCGGGCAATCAGGCCCCGACCGATCATCACATCGTCGCAGCCAGAGACCTTCCGGCAGCGCCAGTAGTCTTCCACGGTCCAGATTTCGCCGTTGGCGATTACGTGGCTTTTGACCGCTTCGCGTACCTTGGCGATTTCTTCCCAGTAAGCGGGCGGCTTGTAGCCATCTACCTTGCTGCGGGCGTGAATGACAATCTCAGAAGCACCGGCCGCATCCAGAGCCTGGCCACAGGCCACGCCCATGGAGCGGTCGTCATAGCCCAGGCGCATCTTGGCGGTCACCGGAATGTGGGCAGGCACCGCTTTACGCACCGCCGCGGTAATTTCATACATCAGCTCGGGCTCGCGCATCAGCACACAACCGCCTTTGTGCTTGTTGACGGTCTTGGCCGGGCAGCCAAAGTTGATGTCCACCTGCCCTGCGCCCAGTTCGGCAGCCTTGGCACCATGGCGGCCCATCATGTCGGCATTGGAACCCAGCAGTTGAACGGCTACGGGTGTACCTACTTCTGTGAGCGCACCGTTGTAAAGCTCCGGAGCGTACTTGTAGAAAATCCGGGGCGGCAACATGCCGTGGGTCACGCGAATAAATTCCGTCACGCACCGGTCAATCCCGCCGACCTTGGTCAAGGTTTCACGGATAGGTGCGTCGACCAGCCCTTCCATCGGGGCAAGGATGATTCGCATGAAGGCTCCAGAAACTGAGAGGAGTGAATCAGAGTGCGGCTGATCAAAAATCAGGCGGAGCCGATTGTAAGGAATTCGGGAGAAAATAGGTAGCCGGGCATCCCGAAACAGGATGCCCGGCTGGGGGCTTCTCACAACGTTACCGGCAGATTATGCCTGTACGTCAAAACGGTCGTTGTTCATGACCTTGGTCCAGGCAGCGATAAAGTCCTTCACGAACTTCTCGCCGTTGTCGTCCTGGGCGTACACCTCTGCGTAGGAACGCAGGATGGAGTTGGAGCCGAACACCAGGTCTACCCGGCTAGCGGTCCACTTGGTCTGGTCAGTCTTGCGATCGCGGATCTCGTACGTACCGTTACCCACTGGCTTCCAGCTGTAAGCCATGTCGGTCAGGTTCACGAAGAAGTCGTTCGTAAGCTGGCCTTCGCGGTCTGTGAACACACCATGCTTGGTACCGCCATGGTTGGTGCCCAGCACCCGCATACCGCCGATCAGTACCGTCATTTCCGGTGCAGTCAGACCCATCAGCTGGGCGCGGTCGAGCAGCAGCTCTTCCGGCTTCACGATGTAGTCTTTCTTCTGCCAGTTCCGGAAGCCATCGGCTACCGGCTCCAGGTACTCGAAAGACGGGGCATCGGTCATCTCATCGGTTGCATCGCCACGCCCCTTCAGGAAGGGCACGCGAACCTCGTAACCGGCCGATTTCGCTGCTTTCTCGATACCCACGCTACCGGCCAGGACGATCACATCGGCCACGCTGGCACCGGTTTCAGCAGAGATCTGCTCGTAAACCTTCAGCACTTTGCTCAGACGAGCAGGCTCGTTGCCTTCCCAGTCTTTCTGAGGTGCCAGGCGGATCCGCGCACCGTTGGCGCCACCACGCATATCAGAGCCGCGGAAGGTACGGGCGCTGTCCCAGGCGGTGCTGACCATCTCACTGATGCTCAGGCCACTGTCCGCAATCTTCTCTTTGACCACTTCTTCGCAGTAGTCGGTGCTGCCAGCCGGTACCGGATCCTGCCAGATCAGGTCTTCTGCCGGGGCTTCCGGGCCAATGTAACGGGCCTTGGGGCCGAGATCCCGGTGAGTCAGCTTGAACCAGGCACGGGCGAAGCAGTCCTTGAAGTATTCCGGATCTGCCATGAACTTCTCACAGATTGCACGGTACTTCGGATCCATCTTCATGGCCATGTCGGCATCAGTCATGATCGGGTTGTGGCGCTTGGACGGATCGCTGGCATCCAGCGGCTTGTCCTCTTCCTTCATGTTGATGGGTTCCCATTGCCAGGCACCGGCCGGGCTCTTCTTGAGCTCCCACTCGTAGCCGAACAGAAGGTCAAAGTATCCCATATCAAACTTGGTCGGATGAGTCGTCCAGGCCCCCTCAATACCAGAAGTCACGGCATTGGCAGCTTTACCCTTCATGTTCGGGTTACTCCAGCCAAAGCCCTGCTCTTCCACATCAGCCGCTTCCGGCTCGGGCCCGAGGGCACCTGCGTCACCGTTACCGTGACACTTACCAACAGTGTGGCCACCAGCCGTCAGGGCTGCGGTTTCTTCATCATCCATCGCCATACGGGCGAAGGTGACGCGCACCTGCTCACCGGTCTTGATCGGGTCCGGCTGGCCGTTCACGCCTTCCGGGTTCACATAGATCAGGCCCATCTGAACCGCTGCCAGCGGATTTTCCATGGTGTCAGGCTTTTCTACGTCGCCGTAGCGCTCGTCAGAGGGAGCCAGCCACTCTTTCTCGTTACCCCAGTAAATATCTTTTTCCGGGTGCCAGATGTCCTCGCGGCCAAAGGAGAAACCGTATGACGGCAGTCCCATGGACTCATAGGCCACGGTACCGGCCAGGATGATCAGGTCGGCCCAGCTCAGCTTGTTGCCGTACTTTTTCTTGATCGGCCACAGCAGGCGGCGGGCCTTATCAAGGCTGACGTTATCGGGCCAGGAGTTCAGCGGCGCAAAGCGCTGGTTACCGGTGCCACCGCCGCCACGGCCATCCTGGATACGGTAGGTGCCCGCTGCGTGCCAGGACATACGGATCATCAAGCCGCCGTAGTGGCCCCAGTCTGCCGGCCACCAGTCCTGGCTGTCTGTCATCAGGGCGTGCAGGTCTTTTTTGACGGCTTCGAAGTCGAGCTTTTTGACTTCTTCGCGATAGTCAAAGTCTTCGCCCAGGGGATTGGTCTTGCGATCGTGCTGGTGCAGGATGTCGAGGTTCAGCGCCTCCGGCCACCAGTTCATGACATCGCGATTTTCAGTTGAATTAGCACCGTGCATAACCGGGCACTTACCACCAGAATTCGTCTCACTCATCGTACTCTCCTGCTTCTGCGTCATTGGCAAAAAGGCGTTTATTATTCAAGAGCAACTATCAATATAGATCATTCACAGTTGGCTGCTTGAATGTTTCCTACCGCCAGAATAGTGAAGGACTATCGACTCTCCCGCTTCACTGGCAAATCTGTAACTCACTGGGCAATCGCATAATTCCCGCAGTAATCCGCCAGAATTCCCAGAGAGTCACTCCATGCTACCGATGTGAGATAGGACAACGCTGACATAGGGCAACTCCTGTGTTAACGAGAACACCGTTACCTTACCGCCGACGCCATCAAGAGAAACAATTAATTAAAAATAAATTTACGAGAGTTTTTATTTATCACCTAAAGGCGTTCGATAGAGGTGAACTTTCCGGCATCGTCAAACAGGATACGGAAGCTGCCACGTACGCCGTCGTTGAGGAAAAAACGGGAGAGGATACGGGCCGGGAAGCGGACAGAACGTCCGTCCCGGGCCCTGGTGTGAACATCGGTCGCCACGCCCTGATAAAGCTTGATCCACTCATCAGGGCTGATGCTGATGTCCACAATGATCTGCTGCATTGGCGATGCCTGGCTCAGTTGGCCAGTTCAAGCAGCAGACGGTTCAGGCGGCTTACGTAGGCGCCCGGGTCTTTCAACTGTTCGCCGCTGGCCAGAGTGGCCTGGTCGAACAGAACGGCAGAAAGCTCCCTGAAGCGCTGTTCGCCCTGCTCTGTTTCCAGTCGCTGCACCAGCGGATGATCCACGTTGATTTCAAAGATCGGCTTGCTCTCCGGCACTTTCTGGCCGGCAGCTTCCATGATCTTCTTCATCTGGGCGCCCATATCGAACTGCCCCACCACCAGGCAGGCCGGTGAATCGGTCAGTCGGTTGGTTACCCGTACTTCCTGCACCTGGTCTTCCAGAGCGGTCTTGATGCGCTCCAGCAGATCCTTGTGCTCTTTGGCGGCTTCTTCCTGGTGCTTCTTGTCTTCCTCGGTTTCCACTTCACCCAGGTCGAGATCACCACGGGCCACGTCCTGGAACTGCTTGCCGTCGTATTCGCTCAGATAGCCCATCATCCATTCGTCGATGCGGTCAGAGAGGATGAGTACCTCGATCCCTTTCTTGCGGAACACTTCAAGGTGCGGGCTGCTCTTGGCGGCGGCAAAGTTGTCGCCGGTGATGTAGTAGATCTTGTTCTGGCCTTCCTTCATCCGGCTGATGTAATCATCCAGAGAGACGTTCTGGGTGGCTTCGCCGGTATGGGTGGTGGCAAAGCGCAACAGTCCCGCAATTTTTTCGCGGTTGCTGAAGTCCTCTGCCGGACCTTCTTTCAGCACGGTGCCAAACTCATCCCAGAAGCCCTGGTATTCATCGCCGTCTTTCTTGGCCAGCTTGGACAGCATGTCCAGCACCCGTTTGGTCATGGCGGTGCGGATGCTCTCCACGGTGCTGTCGTTCTGCAGGATTTCCCGCGATACGTTCAGGGACAGATCGTTGGAATCGATCACGCCCTTGGCGAACCGCAGGTACAGCGGCAGGAACTGTTCTGCGTCGTCCATGATGAACACGCGCTGCACGTACAGTTTCAAGCCACGGGGCGCTTCCCGGTTGTACAGGTCGAACGGCGCGCGCTTGGGGATGTACAGCAGGCTGGTGTAGTCCAGCTTGCCTTCGACCTTGTTGTGAGACCAGGTCAGCGGGTCTTCAAAATCGTGGGCGATGTGTTTGTAGAATTCCTTGTACTCTTCGTCTTTGATCTCGGTACGAGGCAGCGTCCACAGGGCGGTGGCATCGTTCACCGTCTCTTCTTCGCCCTTTTTGTCCTCTTCCTCGGATTCGGACTTCATCACCACCGGGAACGAAATGTGATCAGAATACTTTTTCACCAGGCTGCGCAGTTTCCAGCCATCGGCAAACTCTTTATCCTCGGCTTTCAGATGCAGCACGATTTCGGTACCACGCTGCTCACGTGTCGCCGGCTCGATGGTGAACTCGCCATCACCCTTGGATTCCCAGTGCACGCCGTTGTCGGCAGGCTCGCCCGCCTTGCGGGTGAATACTTCCACTTTGTCCGCCACGATGAACGCGGAGTAGAAACCAACACCGAACTGACCGATCAGCTTGCTGTCTTTTTTCTCGTCGCCAGACAGTTGCTTGAGGAACTCGGCGGTGCCGGACTTGGCGATGGTGCCCAGGTTGGCGATCACATCGTCACGGGTCATACCGATGCCGTTGTCGGCGATGGTGATGGTGCCGGCATCTTTATCGTAATCCAGGCGAATCTTGAGATCCGAATCGCCTTCAAACAGCTTGTCGTCTTTCAGGGCAGCGAAGCGCAGTTTGTCTTCGGCGTCCGAGGCGTTAGAGATAAGCTCACGAAGGAAGATCTCTTTGTTCGAGTACAGAGAGTGGATCATCAGGTGAAGCAGTTGCTTCACTTCAGTCTGGAATCCCAGGGTCTCTTTGTTGGCTTCTACCGTCATGGCTGGTTTGGTCTCCTGCTGTGTCACAAATAAAGAAACAGTTTTATGAGCAAGAGAGTGGGGGTTGGCCGGGGTATTTCAACCCCGGCGAGCACCCAAAATCAGTCTTCAAGCAGGAAGTGGGCACGGGCGGTGGCGATGGGCTGGGAACGAGACTTCTGCCATGCGGAAATCATCACGTTCGCCACCCGGTTACCCTGGCGGGTAAGCCGGCACTCGGCGTAGGTTTCCCGGTTCAGGCCAGCCCGAAGATAGTCGAGGGAGAAATCGACAATTCGGGGCATGCGGAAGGCGTCCTGGGACATAATCAGGTAAATAGCCGCAGACATTTCCATAAAACCACCAATCACACCGCCATGAATAGCCGGCAGGATCGGATTGCCCATGTTCTCTTGCTTTGCGGGCAGGCGGAAGATCAGGTCATCCCCGAAACGGTCACACTGCAGGCCAATCCAGCTGGCGTAAGGGATACTCTCCATCATGCGTGAGAAGTCGCCGGTTTCCTGGGTGTAGCGCAGAATTTCCGGGTCGGTCATTCTTCACCTCCGGTGATCAGGTCGCGATAGGATTTCGGCGTGGCTTCTTTGCCAATGCGCATGAAGGTGCCCACGCAATTGGCGATGGTTTCACCCCCCTCCTGATAGGCCTCGCAGCGCGTAAAGATGATGTTACGGGTGATCTTGTAGGTCTCTGCCCTGGCGTACACCGGCTTCCGGGGCTCCGCCGGGCGCATGTAATCCACTCTGAGATCCAGGGTCGGACAAAGCTCGAATTCATCCAGACCACAGATCATCACCGAGCCGGAGGCTGTGTCCATCAGGGTGGTGATAGCGCCACCATGGATAACGCCGGTGTCCGGGTTGCCAATAATCCTGTCGCTGTAAGGCAGCTCCATAACCAGATAGCCTTCACCCGCCTCCGTTGCGTTCAGCCCCAGTTCCCTTGCCTGGTTGAGCGTACTGATAAACCGGTTAACCCGGTTTATTCGGGTTTCATCATTCATTCAGGACTGTCCTGCAGATCAGTTCTTGGATTTTACGTCCGCATCGGCACGGGCGGGTATGGCTTCTTCGAAGACCTTGCCGTCGCGCAGGGCGGATAATGCATCTGAGTGGAATTCCCGGCGGTAGAGTACGTACACCACCAGGGTTGAGGCAGCCATAAAGGCCACCGGATGAATGAACCAGGCCACCACAGCCAGGGCATAGTAGTAAGAACGCAAGCCAAGGTTAAAGGCGTCGCCGGCCAGGTTACAGATGTTGCCGGCGCTGCGGGCAAAGGCCTCTCGCGCTGCTGGACTGGTCTTGCTGTCGTCTGGCAGCGGCGCACTGCCAATCATGACGGCCACGAAATTGTACATTCTCATGGACCAGGTGAACTTGAAAAACGCGTAAATAAAGACCACCAGCAACACCACCAATCGCAATTCCCAGATTTCACGACTGGGCACGGCGGAAAATGGCATGGTGGCAAAAATTTCCATAGCCTCGCTGGTGTAGCCAAGGGCGGTGATAATACCGGCGAGAATCAGCAGACAGCTGGACGCAAAAAACGCTCCGTTGCGTTCCAGGTTACCGACAACCGAGGCGTCTGAAATACGGTTTTCACGCTTGAGCATGACCCGCATCCAGTCTTCGCGGTATAAATCCAGGGTGTTCGACAGACACGAGCGAGAATTGGCGCGATTGCGCGAATACCAGGTGTACCCTCCCCAGCAGACAAAAAACCAGATCAGTGCCAGAAATTCCAGATAGTAGCTCATTGGGTGGTTAAAAAAGCCTGGATTGGGGAGGTAAATAGGGCGAAAACTTTCGTTATGATACGCCAAGGGGAGCGCGCCGACCACTGTCTGTCGGGCGGTGCCGACGTCGGAAACCGGTCTGTGCTATAAACTTACCCCAACGTTAAGGAGACATAAGTGAGACCCGGAATGTTGACCAGATATATAGCAATAGCGGCAATCGCCCTCACACTGACTGGGCTGGGTGGATGCTCTGTGAACCCGGTAACCGGAGAGAAGCAGCTGTCTCTGATTTCAGAGAACCAGGAGCTGGCGCTGGGGGCGGAACAGTACACACCCACACAACAGACCCAGGGCGGCCGCTTCTACATCGACCCGGAGCTTTCCATTTATGTGCGTGATGTGGGCCAGAGGCTGGCGCGCGTGAGTGACCGGCCAGACCTTCCTTATGAATTTGTCGTGCTCAATAACAGCGTGCCCAATGCCTGGGCCCTGCCCGGCGGCAAGATCGCCATCAACCGCGGCCTGCTGGTGGAGCTGGAGGATGAAGCCCAGTTGGCATCGGTGCTGGGCCACGAGATTGTTCATGCAGCAGCCCGCCACAGCGTGCAGCGGATGCAGCAGGGCATGTTGATCAGCGCCGGGGTGGCCGGACTGGGCTTCGCCCTTTCCGATAATGAATGGGCCGGGTTGATCATGGGTGGTGCAGCTCTGGGTGCACAGCTGGCGCTGGCCCAGTACAGCCAGGGAGACGAACTGGAATCCGATGCCTACGGTATCCGATACATGAAAGAAGCCGGCTATGATCCACAAGCCGCCGTAGAGCTCCAACAGCTGTTTCTGAAGCTATCGGAAGGCCGCCAGAGCGGATGGCTGGATGGCCTGTTCGCCACTCACCCTCCCTCTGCCAAGCGGGTTCAGGAAAACCAGGAGCTGGTTCAGAAGATCGGTGCCGGCGGTTATCGCGGCCGGGACGTTTACCAGCGCCGTATCGCCAAGCTCAAGGAACTTCAGCCAGCCTACGATGCTCACGATGAAGCCATGAAGCTGGCCTCAGAAGGCAAGTATGAAGCGGCTCTCGATCAGGTAAACAAGGCCATCAAGCTGGAACCGCGAGAAGCCATGTTCTTTGCGCTGCGCGGCCGAATCTATCGGGGCATGGAACAACCGGAGAAGGCCAAAGCCGATTTCGACAAGGCCGTGTCACTCTATCCGGAGATGTTCCAGTATCAGCTGTACAGCGGTTTGAACGAACTGGAGCTGAACAACCTTGGCAAGGCAAAAAGCCATCTGGAGAAAGCCAATCAGGTGGTACCCACTTCCATTGCCTATCTCCGACTAGGTGATATCGCGCGGCAACAGGGCCAACGCAGGGAGGCAGTAGCCTATTACTCCACGGCCGCTGAGGCCGGTGGTGATGTGGGGGCTGAAGCTCAGCGCAAGCTGGCCGAACTCAACGAATAGCTCTTTGCAGTTTCAAAAAAAGCCGGGCGCCAATACGCCCGGTTTTTTTATGGTTGTCGCATTTGCTGACTTGACACAAAAACCGCGTCAACGATTGCATTGACTTCTAGAGCAATAACTCTAAAAATCAGATTAACCAACAACAATCGGATGGCGACCATGATCGTAAAACGACTTCAGCCAATGATGTCCCACGCACGACGCAGCTATGTTGAGCTGATGTTCCAGGTGATGGGGCGCGCACTGCAGGCAATCAGCGAGGTGGATGAAGCCACCCGAAACGAAACCTGCGAACTGCCGGAGGGCTTCCTGTTCGAGATGCAGGTTATGCCCAACGGGCCAAAACTCATCGTTGAGCACACCGGCAACGGTAAATTGCTCTTCCACGGGGATGAAGCTCCACGCCCCGTTGACCTCTCGATCCAGTTCAAGCATATCGCCCATGCCTTCCTGGTACTGTCGTTTCAGGAGAAGACCTCCGTTGCCTTTGCCAACGACCGCATGCTGGTGGATGGGGATGTGAGTTACGCGGTGCGGATGACCCGGGTTCTCAACCGACTGGAATCATTCATCCTGCCCCGACTAATTGCCGAAAGGGCGGTCAAAGAATATCCGGCAAGCATCAAACTGCCTGAAAAACTCATCAGTGCCGCCCGCATTTATCTGAAAGTCGCCACCCAATTCGTCGAGACAGTGAGAGCATAATGACCAACAAATACTACGAGTTCTTCTGCCCGGTAAAAGTGATTGCCGGTAAAGCCGCGCTGGAACACATTCCCTATGAACTGACTGGCCTGGCAGCCAAACGGCCTATGATTGTCACGGATAAAGGGGTGCGCGCGGCCGGCTTGCTCGAGCCGGTGATTGCCGCCTGCGAAGAAAGCGGGCTGGAGATTGTATCCATTTACGATGATGTGCCACCGGATTCCTCCACGTCGGTGGTGAAAGACATTGCCAGCGTTTACCGCAAGGAAAAATGCGACTCGATCATTGCGGTGGGCGGCGGCTCCGCCATTGATACCGGCAAGGCGGTCAATATTCTGGTATCCGAAGGCGGCGATAATATCGCCAAATACAGTGGCGCCGGTGTTCTCAAGCACCCGCTCAAGCCGTTCTTTGTTGTGCCCACCACGGCGGGTACCGGTTCCGAGGTAACCTCGGTGGCGGTCATCACCGATGAGAAAAAAGGCGTAAAACTTCCGTTTACCTCATCATTCCTGCTGCCTAACGCCGCCATCATCGACCCGCGTATGACCCTGACCCTGCCGCCCCACATTACGGCGGCCACCGCTATGGACGCGCTCACCCATGCTACGGAAGCGTTCACCTGCATGGCCAAAAACCCCCTGAGCGACGCGTACGCCACGGCAGCAGTCAAGAAGGTGAGCCAATCCCTGCTTTCAGTCATGGATAATCCGAAAGACAGTGATGGCCGACTGGAACTGGCTCAGGGGTCAACCATGGCGGGCATTGCCTTTTCCAACTCCATGGTGGGCCTGGTCCACTCTCTGGGACATGCTACCGGAGCCATCTGCCACCTGCCCCACGGACTGTGCATGAGCCTGTACCTGCCCTATGTGCTTGAGTTCAACCTTGAGAGCATTCGGGAGCCTTTGGGCGAGTTGCTGCTGTACCTGGAAGGTCCGGACGTCTACTCCGCCACCCCTGCGAGCCGACGTGCCGAGGCCAGTATTTCAGCCATTCGAAAACTGCGGGATGCCCTCTACAAGCGCTGCGAACTGCCCCGGACGTTGAAAGAAACCGGCAAAGTACTGGAAAATCAGCTGGAAAGCATTGCCAAGCTGGCCCTGGACGACGGCTCGATCATGTTCAACCCCCGGGAAGTGAGCCACGAAGATGCCATGGCGGTGCTTCGTCGCGCCTGGGCCTGATACCTCGGAGGCATATCTCGCCCCGGCCCTCTCTGGCCGGGGTTAGCCTAAAGTCAGATTCACAATGATTGAAATAAAATAGTAAGAAGGTAATATTTAGCGGGCATTCTGGCAGGGAGTTGGCCGGGTATCGATCTAACCAGCGTATGGGCCTGTCCTATCCAGAGTTCCGCCATGAAGAAACTCCTTTTCAAGCTCTCCTTTACCGCGATCCTGTTGAGCCTGCTAACCACTTTCAGTGGCAATGCCGCTGCCGAAGTGGACAATCAGGAGCGGGTGTTCCGCTTCAACATCTCTCCTAACGGGTACCCACCTTATCTGATCGTTGATGGCAGCAAGCCCTCCGGTATTATGTGGGACGTGGTAAACCTGATTGTCCCCCGCCTGGGCTACGACGTGGAACCGGTAAAAATCCCCAGAAAACGGGTAGACCCTATGCTTGCCGACGGCTACATTGACGGCACGCCAAGGGCCATAGAGTGGACGGAAGAGCCGGAGAAGTTCCTGTTTACCGACCCGGTCGTTCACGTGGAGGAAGTATTCTTCTTCCCGAAGAGCTCTGAGCTTGAATACAAACACCCCGCAGACCTCTACGGCAAGACGATTGTCACGCCACTGGGATACTACTATCCCTTTCTCGAGCCCTATTTCAAAGATCATCGCATTAAGCGATTTGACGTCTCCAGAGATCGGGAGATTTTCACCTTTGTGCTGCATGGCGAGCAGTTTCACGCAGCGCTTGCGGATCGGTTGGTCGGGCAATGGATTCTCAGGAACGAAGGACTGACCGAGCACTTTCGCTCTTCTGTGGAAGGAATCAGCCAGTTCGGCTTCCGGATCATGCTGCGTAAAGACTGGAAAGCGTTTGCCGAGGCCTTCAACCAGGAGCTGGCAAATATCCAGGAGAATGGCGAACTCGACGCCATTCTCTCAAACTATCGCTAAAACCCGATCACTCGAGGCGACGAAGCAGTAGCATCGGCGATACGCTAAGCACTGGTCGTAATTGCCAGCGGCCAAACAACGCCAACAGAATGGCTGCAATCAGCGGTACTGGCAGCATCACCTGCCAGTGCCAGCGGAAAGTGCCCTCGAACATTCCGGCCTGAAGCGCATATACCGCCCCTTCCGCCGCAATCACACCGAGCGTGCCGGCAAAGAACCCCAACAGTGCGAATTCCAGCATGGTACTGCGTGCCAACAACGACTGCTGGCCGCCCAGGGTTCGCAGCAACGCCCCCTCCCTCTGACGATCCCGCAGGGTGGCACTGACAACCGCTGCCATCACCACCAGGGCGGCCGCGAGAATCAGCGCCAGGATTGCCTCAATGGCCTGAGTTACCTGCTGCACAATCTGCTGGATGCGATCAATGATATGGTCTATCTCCAGCACCGAGACCGTCGGGAACTGGCGCGAGAAGTCGTTAAGAGCCAGTTTATTGTCCGGGTTCAGATAGAACGCGGTAATCCAGGTGGCGGGCATGTCAGTCAGACCGCCATCGGGCGGGAAGGCCATGTAGAAATTGGGTTTCATGCTGTCCCACTGCACGGTACGAATACTCGTTACCGGCTCGGTCACCTTGCTGGAGCCGATGGTGAAGGTCAGCCGATCACCCAGCTGCAAACCGAGTTTCTCCGCCAGCTCAGCTTCTACCGAAACCCCCTCGGTTTCGCCCGGCCCGAACCACTGGCCATCCACAATCCGGTTGTCTTCCGGCAGCTCCGGCATCCAGGTCAGATTCAGCTCCCGGTTCAGCGCACCAACCCGCTCATCCTTGCTGACCGCTTCTTTCACCGGCTCGCCGTTCAGTTCGGTCAGGCGACCGCGAACCATCGGATAAAGCGTCTCCAGGGGCGCGCCGCGAGTGGCCCAGAATTCCTCAACATCATCCACCGCATCCGGGGCAATGTTGATCAGGAAATGGTTTGGCGCGTCGTCCGGCAGCTGGGCCTGCCAGTCGTCCAGCAGGGAGGAACGCACCAACACCAGCGTAGCAGCCAGCATAAGCGTCATGGCAAAAACCGCCATCTGCGCCATGCTGGCACGTCGGTGCCGATATAAGCCCACCAGGGCCAGGCGCCAGGAGTTGCCGCCACCCTTCACTCTGCGCAAGAGGGCGACCATGCCCCACCCCAGCAGACCGAGCACACCCAGCAGCAGTACCAGCCCGCCCAAAAGTGCGGCCACCAGCATCAGCTCGCCGGCGTACATCCATACCAACCCAAACACGGCGACCACCGCCAGCAGGATATCCGGAATGGCTTCCCGGCCGGTTTCGCCGGGCTGGGAGCGTAATACCCGCATGGCGGGAACATTACGCAGGCGGCGAATGGGCGGATAGGCAAATGCGAATAGAGAAACCAGTGCCGTTAACAGGGAGGGCGTTAACGCGGAAGGATCCAGGTAGAAATCAACGGGCCGTTCCAGCAGGTCGCTCAGCAAACGCACCAACAGCCAGAACAATGGTAACGCCACTGCCAGACCACCCAACACGCCAACAACACCCCACAGAGTGAGGCGGCGCAGGTACAGTTCACCAATGCCACGACTGGATAATCCAAGGGTTTTCAGCAATGCCACCGTGTCCCTCTGGGATAGAGCGTATTGCCGGCTGGCCACCGCCACGGCTACCGCCGCCAGCAACACCGCAAGACTGCCACCCAGCAGCAGGAAGCGTTCAGCCCGCTCCAGGGAGCGCGAGAAGGTTTCACCGTCTCTGACCCCTTCCCACTCGTGACTGGGCCCCAGCTGTGGTTCCAGCCACTGGTAGTAGTCGTCAAGCACACCTTCGTCGCCGGCAAACAGGTAGACGTATTCCACCCGGCTACCTTCCTGGACCACACCGGTGCCGGCAACATCGTCCACATGCATCATCACCCGTGGCGCCAATGATGACAGCCGGAAGCCGCCATCCGGCTCGCGGATCAGCAAGCGAGTAATTTCCAGCTTCAGATTGCCGACTTCCAGAGTATCGCCGATGTCCAGTTCGAGCAGACGCAGCAACCGTGGATTCACCCACACCTGGCCGGGGCCGGGGCCCTGACTGACAATCTGTCTCGGCTCTTCAGCACCGGGCTGGATCTCGATTTCGCCGCGCAACGGATATTCGTCGCTCACGGCTTTGACCGAGACCAGCTGAAACCTGCTTTCTCCGAAGACCATGGTGGAGAACTCCACCATGCGCCCGGTTTCCAGGCCTCGGGACTGGGCATTCTCTAACCATTCCTGTGGGATCGGACGGCCGTTCTCGGCTTCCAGTTGCCGATCTGCCGCCAGAAAAGAACTGGCAGACGATACCAGGGTTCGCTGCAGCTGACTGGCGAACAGCGCAATCGTGGCCACGGTGGCAACAGCAATAATCAGCGCAACCAGCACCACACGAACGTCGCGTTCGCGCCAGTCACGGCTCACGGACATGAGTTTTTTTGAGGCTCCCATCAGTGTGCCGGCTCCCCGGCCAGATCCGGCTCAGTCAGCATGCCCGCCTCGATGTGCAGCTGCCGGCCACAACGTTCGGCAAGGTGTTCATCATGGGTAACCATCACCAGTGTAGTGCCCTGCTCCCGGTTCAGATCCATCAGCAGGTCAGACACCGCCTGCCCGGTCCGGTTATCCAGATTGCCCGTGGGCTCATCGGCAAACAGAATGGCGGGGTCGGATGCAAAGGCACGCGCAATCGCGACCCGCTGCTGCTCGCCACCGGACAACTGACGAGGGGTATGGCTCAGCCGTTCACCCAAGCCGACCCGTTCAAGCAGCTCTCTGGCACGCTGCTCCGGCGCTTCCATGCCGGCCAATTCCAGCGGCAACATCACATTTTCCAGCGCGGTTAACGCCGGCAGCAACTGGAACGACTGGAACACAAACCCGACCCGACGGGCCCGGAGCTTGGCACGCTCGTCTTCACTCAGCTTGCTGATTACCGAGCCATCCAGCTCTACGGTACCTTCGGTGGGCGTGTCCAGGCCAGCAAGCAACCCAAGCAGCGTGGTTTTACCGGAACCAGACCGACCGACAATGGCTACGGACTCTCCCCGATTGATTTCCAGACTGACCCCCTGCAAGATCGTGAGCCTATCGGTTTCCAGGCTGACCCGATGGGTCAGATCAGACACCCGCAACATCGGGCTGCTATCGGTTTTACTGAGATCCGTCATCTGGTTCACGGTTGCTCCGTTGTCTGTATTGTTGAATCTGTAAAGGGTATATGAATTTACTATGCATACGATATCGCTGTACGTCAGATCAATCGCACTCTCGGCCCTGCTTCTTATCGCCCTGCCTGTTCTGGCCAACCAGAACACGGTGCTGGTACTGGGCGACAGCCTGAGTTCCGCCTATGGCGTACCCTCGGAAACCGCGTGGGTAGAGCTGCTGCGGGATCGCATCGAGAGCCAGGATCTGGACTGGACCGTGGTGAATGCCAGTATCGGCGGCGAAACCACCGACGGTGGCCTGCGGCGCCTGCCAGGTCTGCTGGAAACCCACGATCCCACGATTGTAATCATTGAGCTCGGCGGCAATGACGGCCTGCGGGGGTTCCCACCCAATGTGATTGAATCCAATCTGGCCAATATGATCGAGCAGGTACGCGATACCGGCGCCACGCCTTTGCTGGTGGGCATGCAGATCCCGCCTAACTACGGCCAGCGCTACACCACCATGTTCGCCGATATCTTTCCGACCCTGTCAGACCGCTACAATACGGTTCTGGTTCCCTTCTTCCTGGACGGTATCTACGATCAGGACGGGTTGATGCAGGGCGATGGCATTCATCCGACGGAAGAGGCGCAACCTCGGCTGCTGGAAAACATCTGGCCGAAGCTGGAACCGCTGCTGAACAACCAGGCCAGCAGCTAGCCATTCAGATCACCTGGCGTACGAATCCCAGGGCCCGGCGCTCAGACCAGTAGTAACCATCCCGGGCATGCTGGACAAACCCCACATGCCCGCCCCACTTCGGGATTTCCATCTGGACGTAATGTCCCAATACCCGGCGACTGTCCGGAAAACAGCGGGCCGAAAGGAACGGGTCATCTGCTGCATTCACTACCAGAGCTGGCACCCGGATATCACTCAACCGAAACAGAGCAGAACACCGGGCCCAATAGTCGGCCGCGTCCTGGAATCCATGCAGTGGTGCCGTGTAACGATTATCGAATTCGTGAAAACTCCGGATATTTTCAAAACCGCTAACGTCTATCAGGTCAGGGAATTTTTCAGCTTTTTCCCGCATTTTGACCTGTAGATCGGTTAAAAATCGCTGCATGTAGATACGCCGGCTGGGCAGTGCGAGCACGTCCGCGCTGCCCGCCAGATCCAGAGGCACTGAGTAGGTCACCGCACCACTGATACGGCTGTCCACACGCTCGCCCTGCTCGCCCAGGTACAGCAGCGTGAGATTCCCTCCCATACTGAAACCTGACAGGAAGAGGTTCTGATACCGCCGCCCCAGCGCGTGACTGACGACGGCATGCAGATCCGAAGTGGCGCCACTGTGATAGAAGCGCGGCTGTTGGTTCATCACCCCGCCGCAGGACCGAAAGTTCCATGCCAGCACATCCCAGCCGTCGGCCATCAATGCCCTGGCCAGACCCAGCACGTAGGGCCTACGGCTGTGGCCTTCCAGCCCGTGGGATATCACCGCCAGACGGTCACTGCCCTGGCGATACCAGTCCAGATGCAGTTCGTCGTCATCGTCGGTGGCGAGTATGTCGGTTTCCGGTTCCGGCAGAGTCACTTTCCGGAACAGGGTCGGCCACACCGACTGGATGTGGCCATTACGCAACCACACCGGCGGACGATAGGGTTCGAGCTTAGCTTTGTGCAAATTTTGACCTTTCATTTCAGGGGGTTGACGAACCTGATCAAAGTACTTAATATGCGCGCCACATTGATGCTGTTCCCCGATAGCTCAGTTGGTAGAGCAACGGACTGTTAATCCGTTTGTCGCTGGTTCGAGCCCAGCTCGGGGAGCCACTTATTCCGAAAGGCCGCTGATCAAACATCAGCGGTCTTTTCTTTTGGGCCTCAGAAAACCTCGGCCCGCTGCATGAACTCCCGCAACACCTGGAACAGTGTATAGCCATCCCGTGTACCGATCATTTCACGAATCGAGTGCATGGCAAACTGAGGCACGCCGATATCCAGCGTGGTCACGCCCAGATTTCCCGCAGTCAACGGCCCGATCGTGCTGCCACACCCCATGTCACTGCGCACCACAAACGTCTGGTGCGGCAAACCCAATTCATCGCTGATGTGACGATAAAGGGCGGCGGAACGGCTGTTGGTGGCGTAACGCTGATTGTGGTTTACCTTGATGACCGGCCCCTGATTCAACAATGGCCCATGATTCTCATCATGACGGTCCATGTAGTTTGGATGGATACCGTGGGCGTTATCCGCAGAAATCATCATGGAACGGGCAATGGCACGGGTTTTCCCGGCACCACACCAGCGATCCAGCACCGCTGTCAGGAACGGCCCCTGGGCGCCCTCGGCGGACATGCTGCCCACTTCCTCGTGGTCGTTACACACCAGCAGTGCCGGCTCATCACCGGAGGTTTCCAGCAAGGCCTGCAAGCCGATGTAACAGCTGAGCAGGTTATCGAGCCGTGCGGAGGCCAGGAACTCTTCACGCAACCCCACCAGAGCCGCACCCTGGGCATCGTAGAAACTCAGTTCATAGCCCAGAATCTTGCTGGTCTGTAGTCCGGATTCTTTGGCAATCTGCTGTTTCAGCAACTCGGCAAAGGTGGTGGTATCCGTTTCCGGCACCTGCATGACCACCGGCGGAAGATCAGTCTGGGCGTTAACGGTACGGCTACTGTTCGCCTCACGATCCAGATGGATGGCCAGGCTCGGAATGATCGCCACCGGCTTGCGGAAATTCACCAGGGTGTCGCGTACTTTTCCGTTGTCATCCAATACCGTCACACGGCCGGCCAAAGAAAGATCCCGGTCAAACCAGGGATTCAGCAATACGCCCCCATACACTTCCACACCCAACTGGAAAAAGCCCTTGCGGCGAATCTCAGGGTTCGGTTTGACCTTCAGGCAGGGGCTGTCGGTATGGGCTCCCACCATCCGGATGCCGGAACTGACCACATCCTTGGTGCCGGTACGAAAGGCAACAATAGACGAGCCATTACGGGTTACGTAGTAGCCCTGCCCTGGCTGCAAAGACCATTCTTCGCGCTCGTCCAGCGGTTCAAATCCCGCTGCTTCAAGACGCGTTTTCATGGTATTGACCGCATGCCACGGAGTTGGCGAGGCATTCAAAAACTCAATCAAGTCTTTATTGAATTCAGTGTGTTCCATGATCTTCCTGATTGCATGATAATGGCCGCTACAGTATGGCATGAAGCCGCGCGTGCTCCTACCGGGTAAGCCGCGCACCGCCATAAGCACTCACCGAAGATTCCGGAGTTCACTGTGTCACTACCCCGCTTTCTGGATATCGAATACTGCCAGACCGACGACGCCCTGTTTCCCACAGCCATCGCCTGGTCCCTTGCAGACGGCCAGATGAAAACCGTGGTAATTGCACCGGAGGATGTCTGGTTGCCCGAAGATGGCGACCTGGGCGACATCGACCTGCTGTACCTGGAAGAACAAGGGGTACCATTGCTGGAACTGGCCCGGGAACTGCACGAAGACCTGCCAGACCAGACCGTATACGTGGATGGACTGGATCCGGACGAAATCCTGGTAGACCTGATCTTCAGTGCGGTTCGCCAGGACGCCCCGTTCGAAATCGCGCCTATTTCCGAGCTGATTACCGGCCTGGACAGCGAAACACTGGAAGACCGCCGCCGGCAGTTGCTCTTTGATGAAGGGCTTGAACCGCAGCTGCCGGAAAACGGCGTATATTCCCTGCTATTGCTGGCCCATGAGGAAGGCTACCTGGAGGAATGAGGTCCCGCCCTGATCACGGGGAACTGTGACACGAGTCTGCGTAACATTGCGTTACACAAGGCAGAATCGGGCGTCAGTACCGTCACTGACAGGAAGCCCGATAATAATGAACAAGGTCACACCCCGTTTCCTCACATCCAGCCTGATTGCGCTTGGCCTGTTTTCTTCCGCCACCTTTGGCCAGGAGACGCCTCGCTCCGATAAACACTATGTCGGACTGTTGGCGACAGCCATTGAACACCGGTCGATCGGTTCATCCGACGAGGATGGCTGGGGGCAAGCCGCAACACTGGTGATTGGCGGCCACCTGAGCGACCTGATTCATGCAGAGGTGAGACTGGGTGGCGGCCTGGCAGACGCGGAGATTTCCCGTGGCGACCTGAGCCTGGCCGTCGACTACTTCGGCAGCTGGTACATGGGCCTGCACTACCCCATCGGTGAGCTTGGCAATGTCTATGCCCAGGCTGGCTTTACCCATGTCAGCGGGGAGGCAACCCTCGACAACCGGGATGCCGACGCCAATGCCCAGTTTCGGGATATCGAGGGCGATTACCCGAGCAGCAGCTTCAGCTTCAGCTGGCTGGCCGGCCTGGACCTGGAACTGATGGATAACACCTACCTGGTTTTCGAGGGCGGCAAGCTGTTTGAAGACACGGACACCAGCGCCAATGCCTTCCAGTTCTCCTCAGGTATCCGTTACGAGTTCTGATGCCGGATATGCCAGCACCGATGGATTTTCGGGTTGCGCTGAAAATCCTTGTCCAGAGTGCTGGCACTCACCTCTTTCACTTCAAACTCTGACTCCAGCGCCTCATCCAGCCTGAACTTACGAAAGTTATTGGAGAAAATCAGCAGACCATCACTGGACAGCCGGGCCATACACTGCCGCACCAGATCGGCATGGTCTCTCTGAATATCGAGAACGCCAGCCATCCGGGCTGAATTCGAGAAAGTGGGCGGATCCATGAAAATCAGATCAAAGGTCTGATTCGCGGTTTTTCGGTCTGCCAGCCAGGCCAGGCAGTCTGCCTGTTCGACGACGTGCTTGCGCGGGTCCGCCGAGTTGAGAGCCAGGTTATCCTGAGCCCAGCTGACGTAGGTTTTGGACATGTCCAGGCTCAGGGAGCGGCTGGCTCCGCCAACCGCTGCGTGCACGGTCGCTGCGCCGGTATAACAGAACAGGTTCAGAAAACGCTTGCCCCTGGCATGTTGCTGGATCCAGTGGCGTACCGGGCGATGATCCAGGAAAAGACCGGTATCCAGATAGTCTTTCAGGTTCACCTTCAGGGCGCAGCCGTGCTCGTGCACGTTAAAGTACTCGCCGGTCGCCGCCTGTTTTTCATATTGCCGGGTACCGGTCTGGCGCTGACGTTGCTTGCACACCAGATCCTCCGGCGCGACCTCAAGCACTTCCGGGATCACCGCCATGGCTTCGGCAAGGCGCTCTCTGGCTGCCTTTTCGTCGACGGATTTCGGGGCCAGGTATTCCTGAACATGCACCCGCCCCTCGTAGATATCGATCGCCAGGGCATATTCCGGCATATCGGCATCGTATAGGCGGTAACAGCCAATGTTCTGCTTCCTGGCCCACTGGCCAATCGTTTTCAGATTTTTCTTGAGACGGTTACGCAGCATGTCTGCCCGTTCGGCGTTGGCGATGCGGGGCATAATCTGCCCCGGCGCGGCCGGATCACGGGGCGTGCGGGCATTCTCCGGCTGTACTTCAAACAGCAACAGCTGCGCCGGCAGTTTGCCATTGAACAACTTGTACTGCTTGAAACTTCGCAAACCAAGAGACTTCCCGAACTCAGGCGCACCGGTGAACACGCCCAGGCGCCATCCGATCAGCTCACGGGCCACAACCTCTCCAAGGCTCTGGTACAGGGCCGCCAGTTCCTTGCGCTCACTCAACCGCTCACCGTAGGGCGGGTTGGTCAGCACCAGGCCAGTATCGCTCCAGTCATTCTCGCGAGTGAATTCGGAGATCGGCCTGGCTTCTACGCGAACGATACCTTCCAGGCCAGCTCGCAGGATGTTCTTCTCCGCGGTTGAAATCACGCTGCCATCCTGATCAAAGCCAGAAAAAATGGGAATGCGCCCCTGCTTGCCCTCATGGGCCCGACGCTCCGCTTCCTGGCGCAGCGACAGCCAGAGCTCGGGCTGGTGTCCTGGCCACTTTTCGAACCCGAACCGCTCCTGCTTCCGCCCCGGCGCAATGTCCAGCGCCATCAATGCAGCTTCAACCACCAGCGTACCGGAACCGCACATCGGGTCCACAAAGTCACCACCGTTAGCGGCAATCTCAGGCCACCCTGCCCGCAGCAGCAAAGCCGCTGCAAGGTTTTCTTTCAAGGGCGCGATACCCTTTTCGGTTCGGTAGCCCCGCATATGAAGGCTGTGGCCACTCAGATCAATCCCCAACGACAAGCGGCCCCGGTTCAACCGCGCCGATACCGTGACATCCGGGTCTTTCGGCGCAACCGAGGGCCTGGGTGCACCGGCACCCCGAATGCTGTCAACAATGCCATCTTTCACTTTCTGGGCGCCAAACTGAGTGTTCCGGATGGCTTCGTTCTGGCCAAGAAACGTTACCCGGAAGCTCCCCCCCGCGGGTATATGGGCCTGCCAGTCAAGATCCACGACACCGGCATAAAGTTCGTCGGCGCTCCGGGCATCCACATCCGCCACATTCAGAATCACCCTGTTCGCCAGACGGGACCACAGGCAGGCCCGATAGCCACTCTCCAGCTCGCCCTCAACCCAGACACCAGCGGGTGCATTCCGCACAAGGTTCAGGCCGAATTCTTTCAATTCATCGGCCAGGAGGTACTCGACGCCTTTGGGGCAGGTTACGAAAAAGACATGCTTGGACAAGATCAACTCCTGGTTTTCTGAATAGGGCCGGTAAGTTTCCGGAATGGCAGTAAAAGCCTTTTAGCGACTGTCATCGTTATTTCACAAAAATATAAAAGAAGCGCCATATAGATGAAATAAATAGTGTACACCGGCGCGAGGTTCGTCTTACCTTGTAGTTGACGCGTCGTTCCGGAGGCCGAATAAAAGTCTCCGTTAACAGGATCCTGACTGCTCTGACCGGAGCTGGCAATAGTGGGTTGTCCCGGAGAGGCTCCCGACTGCCAAGGTCACTGCAGATGTGTACACGCTTGTTCTGTTAATCCATCAGTGAGGAACGGCATGAAAAGACAGAAGAGAGACATGTACGCTCGTGCATTCAAGCGGGGTTATCTCGCTGGCGTGTCCGGCAAATCCAAAGACAGCTGCCCGTTAGAACAACCGGAAGTCCGCCAGGAATGGCTGAACGGGTGGCGAGAAGGCCGCACAGATAACTGGGAGGGCATGACCGGCGTCTCCGGCATCCATAAACTGGCCAACGTAACCGCAACATAATGGCCAACCCCGTTTAACCCTGATCTGTTTTTTTCAATTTTTACGCACAAATCACAATCAGAGCAGTAACCAGAGCAACCCAAACGGGGCCTCCCGCCCCGTACCATGCGAAGAAGCGCTACGGGGTTTATTCCCCGCAAGGGCCCGCTCAGCGGGCCCACCTTCTTTCTGGCCTCAGCTGATTTCTTTCCGGATTGCTTCCACAGCTTCGTTGATCAACGACGGGCCTCGATAAATAAACCCGGTATAGATCTGCACCAGCTTTGCGCCTGCCCGAATCTTCTCTGCCGCACTGTCGCCATCCGTGATGCCGCCCACGCCAATAATCGGCAGCCGATCGCCCAGCTCAGCATACAGCCCCTGAATCACTTTCACAGACGCTTCCCGTACCGGTGCACCGCTGAGACCGCCCGCCTCCTGCTCGTGAGCGTGCCCCTTCACCGCCTCCCGGCTGATCGTGGTGTTGGTGGCAATCACACCATCCAGGCCAGCTTCGAGCAATGCTGCAGCCACAAAGCGAATGCCCTGCTCGTCCATATCCGGGGCGATCTTTACAGCCACCGGCACATAGCGGCCATGCTTTTGCTCACACGCTGCCTGCTCTTCCTTTATGGCGTGCAAAAGCTGCTTGAGCGAATCGCCAAACTGCAGATCCCGGAGGCCCGGCGTATTGGGAGAAGAAACATTGACAGTGATGTAGTCGGCATAGGGGTAAACAGCCGCTATTCCTCTACGGTAGTCCTGTTCCGACTGCTCATTCGGGGTGTCTTTATTCTTGCCGACATTAATGCCCAGTACGCCCCGGTAACGACGGTGGCGGACATTGGTAATGAGGTGTTCCAGGCCTTCATTATTGAACCCCATGCGGTTAATGATGGCCTGGTGCTCCGGCAACCGGAACATTCGGGGTTTTGGATTACCTGGCTGTGCCAGAGGCGTAACAGTGCCTACTTCGATAAACCCGAAACCGAGAGCACCAAGAGCATCAATGTGGTCGGCGTTTTTGTCCAGCCCAGCAGCCAATCCAACCGGATTCGGGAATTCCAGGCCCATCACGTTTACCGGGCAAGGCTCCGGCTGTCGGGTAAATGTATTCAGGATGCCCAGTTTTTGAGCAACATCCAGGCTGCCAAGGGCAACATTATGGGCCTGCTCCGGGGGCAATCGGAACAGCAGATTTCTCAGAAGGCCGTACATCGTCAAACTCCTTTCTCCGGGTGGCAGGAGTATACCGAAAGTTTTCCACACCATCTTGTGTAAACCCCAATTAGTCCCGAAAACCCCGCCCTGTATAGCCTCCCGACGCTTTTCCACGGAATCTGTGGATAACCCTGTTGAAAATTGCCGAGCAAGCGCCCCGACCCCTTGATAACTGCGCCAGCCTACAAATTGATCATTTTTTGATCAGTTATTTTCCCTTTATTTATCAATACCTTAAATAGATAAAATTAACATTTGACGGCTTTGGTAACAAAATGCTAACAGGTAACCAATTCGTCATGATGTGCATAAATCGACCACAGCCAGGCCATTAATTCCACCCATTTCTGCGTTTATTCCCGTTATACTGCCCTCATCGCGAAAAGCCCGGAGTGAATCCAATGGAACAGCCTGATCAACCCAGCCAGCAGCGCCAGAATAATCTCGAATCCGAGAAGCATGCGGCGACCCGGGTTACGATCATTGGCATGATTCTCGATGCCGTTCTGGGCATCATAAAAGTCATTGGCGGCACTCTTTTTAATTCCCAGGCGCTACTGGTGGATGGTATCCATTCCTTTACCGATGTGGCATCGGATTGGGTGGTTCTGGCGGTCATGCGCCTGTCCCGTAAGGAGCCAGATGCGGACCATCCTTACGGACACCAGCGAATCGAAACCCTCGGCACTCTGGTACTGGGCAGCATTCTTATTGCCGTGGGCGCGGCCCTGGCCTGGGAGAATATTCTCAGGCTCCTGTCCGGTGAAGCGCAGCTGGTTCCGGGCTGGCCAGTGCTGGTAGCGGCCGCGGCCTCGGTAGCAGGCAAGGAATGGATCTACCGTTATACTCGCCATGTTGGCATGAAAATCCGCTCAGACCTGATCATTGCCAACGCCTGGCACAGCCGTACCGATGCATTTTCGTCAGTGGTCGTTCTGGTATCTACCATCGGTGCCATGCTGGGTTTCGTCTGGCTCGACGTGGTAGCCGCCGTCCTCATTGCAGCCATCATTGTGCACATCGGCTGGAAATTCACCTGGGACAGCGTGAAAGAACTGGTCGATACAGGTCTGTCCGAAGATGATACCCGGATGTTGAAAACCATTGCCCTGGAAACGGATGGCGTGCGAAATGTTCATGAACTGCGCAGCCGGCGGATGGGGCACGATATCCTGCTGGACGTTCACCTGGTGGTTCGCCCGGAAATCAGCGTTTCCGAGGGGCATCAGATTGGTATGAAGGTGGTCACGGGCATGCGGGATGCCCTGGAGAACATTCGGGACATCAACTTCCATATCGACGCCGAGAACGATGAAAAAGTGCCCCACGCCACCGACCCGGGGCTACCCGATCGCGAAGCACTTCGTCGCCTGCTGACAGAGAAGCTGGGAGAGCTTCCACCACAAAGCCGGCTCCGGCTTCATTACCTCAAGAATCGCATCCACCTGGAAATCTTCCTGGATGAAAACCATTCCGGGCCGCACCTGACCACGGAACAGGTTCGAGCGGTTCTGGCAGACTACCCCTGGTTTGGCAGCGTCCGGGTCTGGGTCGCTGCCACCTGACGCGCCGGTTTAACGGCGCCGGTTCTCCTCCATGCGCGAGAGGAATTCCTGCATCACCAGGGTATACAGCTCTCCGCCCAGGAACTTGTCTTCCACACCCGAGTCGATACTCGGGTTGTCATTCACTTCAATCACCGCCACCCGATTCCCGGCTTGTTTGATGTCGACACCGTAAAGCCCATTACCGATCAACCGGGTCGAATTCAATGCCGCCTGGATGACATTGCGAGGCACCTCGTAGGTGGGCATGGTTTCAAAACCGCCACTTTCCACCGTGGCACCACCGTGCTGGTAAATCTGCCAGTGACCTTTCACCATCAGATATTTACAGGCATAGATGGCCCGGCCGCCAAGCACACCAATGCGCCAATCGTAATCCGTGTAGAAGTACTCCTGAGCCAATACCAACGCAGACTGTTTGAACAGGTCTTTCAGCCCTGCCCGAAGTTCCTTTTCGTCCTTGGCTTTGATCACACCACGGGAAAAGGCGCCATCCGGAATTTTGATGACCACAGGAAAGCCCAGTTCATTACTCACCTGCTGTACCGCATCCTTCTGATCCTTTGAAAGGATCAGCGTTTTCGGTGTTGGCACCTTGTTGTTTTTCAGCAGGTCCGCCAGAAACACCTTGTTGGTGCAACGCAGAATCGACACCGGGTCGTCAATTACCACCATCCCCTCGGCCTCTGCCTTGCGAGCAAACCGATAGGTGTGGTGATCAATAGCGGTGGTTTCACGAATAAACAGACCATCATATTCCGGCAGGCGCATGTAATCCCGGCGGGTAATGCGCTCCACGTTAATTCCCAGCTTTCTGCCGGCACGCTCAAAACGCTTCAGGGCCATCTCATCGCTCGGAGGCAACTCTTCCTCGGGGTTCACCAGCATAGCCAGATCAAAACGGTAGCGGCGACGGGTGCGCGGTTTGCGCCAGATCATGCTGCTGAAGCGATCCAGGGCGGCCGCAAACAAATCCTGCTCACGCTCGTCAAGATCCGCCGGCGCCGCCGGCTTCATGGTTTCGATCTGCCATTGTTTGCGGTGACGGAACACCACTTCCAGAATCGGGCACGGAAACCGCTCGAACAGGGCACGGGCCACGGGCTTCAGGTCTGGATGTTCGGCCTGGCCAAAATAGGTTCGGATTCGTACTTCATGGGTGGCGTCCCGGTCATCGGTGGCGGGATCGATTTCGGAGGCTGATTTTTCCAGCCACTGGATGACACTGCTGTCCAGCTCTTCGAGTTCAAGCGAAAACAGTCCCTTCCGGCTCAGGTCGTTGAGCGTCATAACCGATGGCACCACGTGGTGCCCGCGCGCTTCCGCAAGCAACGAACAGTAGTAGCCCCGGCTCAGATACCTGGCACTCTGACACAGGTTTATCACCCGCACGCGGCTGTTAACCGGGGCGGTAAACTGAAGGTATTGATCGAAGGTAAGCACGTCTTCGCTGGGGTAGTACGGTGCCCAGTCTTTGGCGCGGTCTACAACGATGAGCAATCGGGACATAAAGCGGCATTCCTCCCTGAAGGTAAAGCCTGATAATTCCGGCAACAATACGCCCCATCACCTTGCCAGACAATCGCCTGAAGATGCGTGCTTTTACGCATCATCCGCTGCTATGACGGGATGGCATCTGTCTACCATAATAGCGGCAATGAGCGTGCCCGCCAGGCGCTACCTTTTTCTCGTTGACCGGGTTTACCAGACCATGACCGATGTAATGCTCCGCCAAGCCCATGCCAGTGATCTGGATGCCCTCGTTCAGCTGGAGAACCGCTGTTTTACCGAGGACAGAATATCCCGGCGCAGCTTCCGCCGCTTTCTGGAGATGCCCAGGGACCGACTGGTTATCGCCGAATTGAACGGCGAACTGGTGGGCTACTGCCTGGTGCTGATGAATGCAGCCACCCGGCTGGCTCGGATTTACTCGATTGCAGTCTCACCAGTTGCCCGCGGCCGCGGTGTGGGTGAAAGACTGGTCCGTGAGGCGGAGAAGGAAGCGGTTGAGGCTGATCGCATCATCATGCGGCTGGAAGTGCGTGAAGACAACACCGGGGCCATTGCCCTGTATCGTCGGCTGGGATATCGGCAGTTTGGCACCTACCGGGACTACTACGAAGATCACGGCGATGCCTTACGGTTCGAGCGGCGGATCCTCTACTACGAGCCCTCTCGCGAATTTCTTCCGGTGCCCTATTACCCCCAGACCACCGAGTTCACCTGCGGTCCGTCTGCATTAATCATGGCGATGGCGGCCCTTGACGAACAGCAACCAGTAAGCACGTTGGAGGAGCTGAAAATCTGGCGTGAAGCCACCACCATCTTCATGCTGGCCGGGCATGGCGGTTGTGGCCCCCATGGGCTTGCGCTATCTGCCTGGCACCGGGGCTTCGAGGCCAGTGCCTGGATCAGCCAGGAAGGCGCGCTGTTCAAAGATACGGTCCGCAACGAAGATAAAAAGCGGGTACTGGAACTGGTGCACGAGGGGTTCCTGCACGATATCGGGCAGACAGAAATCCAGCTGCATCACGACCCGCTAACCCTGGAGGCAATGGAGAAGGCCCTGCATGACGGGCGCATCCCTGTCATCCTGATCAGCACCTGGCAACTGAACCGGAGCCGGGTGCCGCACTGGGTAACCGTGTGTGCCATCGACGAGGATTTCGTGTACCTGCATGACCCGGAAATCGATACCGAGGAAGGGGAAACCGTGGCCGACAAGCAATACCTGCCCATCGACCGACGGGTATTCGACAAGATGTCGCGCTATGGCCGCAACCAGCCCCTGCAGGCGGCAGTGATTGTCGGCCCCAAACGACAGTGATCAGCCGGTCCGCAGGGCCGCTTCCTTCAGTTCCGAAATCTGATCCCGCAGTCGTGCCGCGGTCTCGAAGTCCAGACCCGCGGCGGCTTTGTACATCTCGTCTTCCAGTTTCGCCACTTCCTTGAGGACATCTTCCGGCGAGCGATTGCCTACCTTTACGCGATAATCCTCGGCTTCTTCAGCAGCCTTCTGCCCGGGACGCTCCGCTTTGCGCCGGCCACGACCACCGCCGCCCGCGGCACCCTCCATAATATCCGCGATCTTCTTGTTCAGACCGGTGGGGGTAATACCATGCTCCTCGTTGTGTGCCATCTGCTTGGCACGACGACGCTCGGTCTCATCAATGGCCCGCTGCATGGAACCGGTGGTCCTGTCGCCATACAGAATGGCCTTGCCGTTCACGTTACGGGCGGCCCGACCAATGGTCTGTATGAGCGAACGCTCTGAGCGCAGGAAGCCTTCTTTATCCGCATCCAGTATTGCCACCAGTGACACTTCCGGCATATCCAGCCCCTCCCGGAGCAGGTTGATGCCCACCAGCACGTCAAACTCGCCCCGCCGCAGATCCCGAATAATCTCAACGCGCTCCACGGTATCGATATCTGAATGCAGATAACGCACGCGAATGTCGTGCTCCATCAGGAAGTCGGTCAGATCCTCGGCCATGCGCTTGGTAAGTGTTGTGACCAGCACCCGCTCACTCACCCCCACGCGCTGGTGAATCTCAGACAGCAGATCATCCACCTGGGTAGACGCGGGCCGAACCTCAATCTCCGGGTCCAGCAGTCCGGTCGGTCGTACCACCTGCTCCACCACCTGGCCAGCATGCTCGGCCTCATAATTCCCCGGGGTGGCCGAGACAAAGATCATCTGGGGCGCAATTCGCTCCCACTCCTCAAACCGCATGGGGCGGTTATCCAGTGCTGATGGCAGACGGAAACCGTACTCCACCAGGGTTTCCTTACGGGACCGGTCCCCTTTGTACATGGCGCCAATCTGCGGAATGGTCACGTGGGACTCGTCCACTACCAGCAAAGCGTTGGGTGGCAGGTAGTCATACAGCGTGGGTGGCGCTTCACCGGGGTTACGCCCGGAGAGATAGCGGGAGTAGTTCTCGATACCATTGCAGTAACCGAGCTCCAGCATCATCTCGATGTCGTAGCGGGTACGCTCCTCCAGCCGCTGAGCTTCCACCAGCCGGTTGTTATCCCTCAACTGCTGCAGCCGAACATCAAGCTCCTGCTTGATGTCCTCGACCGCATCCAGCACGGTCTGCCGGGGGGTGACATAGTGGGACTTCGGGTAAATGGTCACGCGCGGCACCCGCCTGAGCACCTCTCCGGTAAGCGGGTCAAAATAGCTCAGGTTCTCCACTTCATCATCGAACAGTTCGATGCGAATGGCTTCCTTCTGGGATTCTGCCGGGAAGACATCAATGACATCGCCCCGCACCCGATAATTGGCGCGATGGAACTCGATGTCATTGCGGGTGTACTGCAGTTCGGCCAGCCGCCGCAGGATATACCGTTGATCCATCTGGTCACCCCGGTCCAGGTGCAGCATCATTTTCAGATAGGATTGCGGATCACCCAGACCGTAGATGGAAGAAACCGTCGCGACAATGATGGCATCCGGCCGCTCCAGCAAAGCCTTGGTGGCCGACAGCCGCATCTGCTCAATGTGCTCATTGATGGAGGCGTCTTTTTCGATAAAGGTATCGGAAGACGGTACGTAGGCCTCCGGCTGGTAGTAATCGTAGTAGGAGACGAAGTACTCCACCGCGTTATCGGGGAAGAACTCCTTGAACTCGCCATAGAGCTGCGCCGCCAGGGTCTTGTTATGGGCCATGATGATGGTTGGCCGCTGGACCTGCTGAACCACATTGGCAATGGTGAAAGTCTTGCCAGAACCGGTTACCCCGAGCAGGGTTTGATGGGCAAGCCCGGATTCAATGCCGTCAACCAGTCCCGCAATCGCTTTGGGCTGGTCACCTGCAGGTTGGTAGGGCGAATCGACGCGAAAAGCCCCTTCCCTCGCACTGGATGCTTTGTTGGCCATATCTGGCGTTTTAACCTCCGGACACCGGAAACGACGGAATATTTGCGTCGCATCCTCAAGAAATTTAGCGTTCTGGCAGCTTCATGATACCATCTGTGCGATCGACGGCTGGGTGAAAAATCAGCCAGTAACTTTGGCTCCAGTTGCCCGGCCGATCGCAGCCCAATAAGACGCAGCTTTAAGGAGCTCAAGTTTGGACCTTCAACTTTCCAGCCGAGTACAGGCGATCAAGCCTTCCCCCACCCTCGCAGTTACCAATAAAGCCGCTGAACTCCGTGCGGCCGGCCAGGATATTATCGGCCTCGGTGCTGGCGAGCCTGACTTCGACACCCCCGATCACATCAAACAGGCGGCTATCGACGCCATCAACAACGGCCAGACCAAGTACACCGCCGTGGATGGTACGCCCGCGCTGAAGAAAGCGATTATTGCGAAGTTCAAACGGGACAACGGCCTGGAATACGAAGCCAACCAGATACTGGTAAGCAGTGGTGGCAAACAGAGCTTTTTCAACCTCGCCCTGGCGACACTGAATGAAGGCGACGAGGCCATCATTCCCGCACCCTACTGGGTTTCCTACCCGGATATGGTGCTGGTGGCCGAAGGCAAACCGGTGATCATCGAAACCACCGCAGAGACTCGCTTCAAGATCACGCCGGAACAGCTGGAAAACGCCATTACTGAGCGCACCCGCCTGTTCGTGATCAACAGCCCGTCCAACCCCAGTGGCATGGCTTACACCATGGAAGAGCTGCAGGCCATCGGTGAGGTGCTTAAAAAGCACCCGAACATCATGATTGCCACCGACGATATGTACGAGCCGATCCTGTGGACTGGCAAGCCGTTCTGCAACATCCTGAACGCTTGCCCGGAGCTGTATGACCGCACCTTCGTACTGAACGGTGTCTCCAAGGCCTACTCCATGACTGGCTGGCGTATCGGCTATGCCGCTGGCCCGGCAAAAATCATCGGTGCCATGAAGAAGATCCAGTCTCAGAGCACCTCCAACCCCTGCTCTATCTCCCAGGCCGCCGCAACAGCCGCTCTGGACGGCGATCAGACGTGCGTGGGCGAGATGGTCAAGGCTTTCAGGGAACGCCACGACTGGCTGGTAGCGGCCCTGAACAAACTGCCTGGTGTGGACTGCCTGAACGGTGACGGCACGTTTTATGTCTTCCCGAGCTTCCAGGGTGCCATCGATGCCACTGACGGCGTGAGCACCGATGTGGAATTCGCCGAGAAGCTGCTGACCGAAGCCGGCGTTGCTCTGGTTCCGGGCTCTGCGTTTGGCTGCCCGGGGCACATGCGGCTGAGCTTTGCCACCAGCATGGATAACCTGCAGAAGGCGGTCGAGCGTTTGCAGAAGGCTCTTGGCTAAAATTTTAAGCTGAGGGGTTGACGGGGCGGTATGGCCAACATAATATACGCGCCTCGTCACACGACGACGTTCCCCGATAGCTCAGTTGGTAGAGCAACGGACTGTTAATCCGTTTGTCGCTGGTTCGAGCCCAGCTCGGGGAGCCACTATTTCGAAAGCCCGCTAGTTCTCTGAATTAGCGGGCTTTTTTCGTTAGACCTCGTATTCGTATAATCGCCTGCCGGGCACGGACGGGTGTCGCTCCCGAAAATGTCGGAGGCCATGGATGGCCGGAGAGAAGCGCACATGGATGTGCTTGTAGCGGTTTTCGGGAGCGACACCCGCCCGTGCCCTACCCGCCAAACCGGAAAGCTAGGGACAGGACCCGAAACGGGGGAGAAACTTAGACCGCTACGACCTCAGCGTGAATGGATTCCAATGCAGCCAAGGGATCCGGCGCCTGGGTAATCGGGCGACCAATCACCAGGTAGTCAGATCCAGCCTTAAGGGCATCGGTCGGGGTCATAATGCGTTGCTGGTCGCCTTTGTCGGCGGTTAGTGGCCGGATTCCCGGCGTGATCAGTTGGAAGTCACTGCCCTGCTCCGCTTTCAGACGCGGGGCTTCCTGAGCCGAGCAAACCACGCCGTCCAGGCCGCTGTTTTTGGTCAGGGTTGCCAGACGGGAAACATGGGCTTCTGCCGAACTTGCTATACCGATACCAGCAAGGTCCTCGTCAGACATGCTGGTCAACACGGTAACCGCGATCAGGAGCGGGCGATCATTGCCGAACGATTCCAGGCGCTCTCGGCAGGCTACCATCATCTTCTCGCCCCCTGAGGCATGCACATTCACCATCCACACGCCCAGCTCTGCAGCGGCAGCCACAGCAGCCGAGGTGGTATTGGGAATATCGTGAAACTTCAGATCCAGGAAGATATCAAACCCGCGACTCTGGAGCGCTTTTACCAGATCCGGGCCTGAGCACGTAAACAGTTCCTTGCCCACTTTCAGGCGGCATTTTGCCGGATCAAGCTGATCTGCCAGGGCCAAGGCGGGATTCTGGGAAGGAAAGTCGAGCGCGACGATGATTTTCGGGTCGTTCAGGTTTTGCACGTTCAGGTTCCTGGGTAGAAAGGTAATCGGGATGGGTCAAAGCGAGGTTATTCCGCCTCTACGCCCTGAATGGGACGCACGGTTTCCCACTGTTTGCAGCTTGGGCACAGCCAGTGTAACTGTTGGCCGGAGAATCCGCAGCTTACGCAACGATAGACCGGGCGGTTTGCGAGAATCAGGTGCCCTATTCTGCTGACAAGGCGCCCCTCATCGGTGGTCATGCCTTTTTCATAGCCCGCCATCTCCACCAACCGCAAAAGCCCTCGCACGGAGGGCCTGGTCTCCAGCTCCATGCGCAGTAGATCAATGCCCGCCGGCCGGCCGGAGGAACGCTCAACTGACTCCACCAGGGCCAGCAGCAGGCTGGTACTGGGATACTGCTCATAGAGCTTACGAAGCTTTTTATAAAGGCGTGAAACATCACCATGCTCACGCTCCAGCTTCATCAACCGGTCTATCGCTTCCGGACCGAACTCCGGATTCTGGTCGAAAATTTTCAGGGACTGGTTTGCCGCCTCCCGAAAATTGCCCTGCCGAATCTGGAGCTTCATCAGCAGCAGGGTTGCCCGCACACAGGAGCGGTCGTAATCCAGCGCTTCTTTCGCCAGCTTCTGCGCTGTCCAGCGGTCGTCGTTACGGCTCAGGGCGCCATCAGACAATTCGCAGGTAATGTAGGCCAGCGCTTTGAAGGTAGCAGGATCCGCATCACCACGAGTGAGGGTTTTTGCCACCTGGGCCGCCTTCTCCCACTCTCTCTCCTGCTGATAGAGCTCAATCAACGCAATGGCTGAGCGGCGCCCGTACTCGCGGTCGCCCATCAACTGGTGAAACAATGCTTCGGCCCGGTCGAGCAATCCGGCATTCAGATAGTCCATTGCCAGCTCCTGGGTAACCTGGGGCGAATAACGGGCCGGGAGCTCAGGTCTGGCAAGAAGATTCTGGTGAATCAGAATGGCGCGGTCTGTCTCTCCCTTGTTCCGGAAATGGCTGCCAATGGAGAGATGCAAGCTGACGGTGTCTTTGTTGACGGCAAGGGATTGAACGAAGTTCTCGACGGCCTGATCAGAGTAGTTGGTAAAGAGAAACTGCAGACGGTCCCGAACGGAATCCTCGTCCATAATGGCTCGGGAGGCGCGGCCAGAGCGGTTTCCGTATCGACCTACAGCCCAGCCAGCGGCAACGGCCGCCGTCAGAAGCAGCCACTGAAACAGCATGTCCATCAAAGTGCCCGGTCGTTTTGTGCCCTGGATTTTTCGAGTGCGTGCTCTGTCCGCTCAAGACGCTTCTGCAGATGACGGCGCGATACAGACGTCCGGACGGTAGCCATGGTAGTCACAAGCACCCCAACCAGTGCACCAATCACAAACGCCATGATGATCCAGACAGCAACGCCATGGGGCTGGGTTTCGAACAACAGGAAGTTGAGCGAGACCGCCATCTGATTATTCAGGGAAAACACCAGCGCCAGAAGAATCAGAACCAGAACCAGCAAGGTAATTAGGATCTTCCGCAGTCCTGCCATGTCTTAAGCGCTCCCAACGGGTCAGATGCCCGGTATGTGAGGTTTCGTGTGTTAATTGCCTTCTCGGGGCCTCAGAAACCTTTTTTCATGCTGTCGTTGACCTGCTCTCGCAGCTCTTTGCCGGGCTTGAAGTGCGGCACAAACTTGGCTGGCAGTTGCACGGCGTCTCCGGTTTTCGGGTTACGTCCGGTGCGGGCAGCCCGATGATGCAGGGAAAAACTGCCAAATCCACGGATCTCAATTCGCTGGCCGTCGGCAAGGGACTGAGACATATGCTCGATGATGCTTTTCACCGCGAGCTCAACATCCTTTACGGAGAGCTGAGTCTGCTTCGAAGCGATCAGTTCAACCAGTTCGGACTTCGTCATGAGGCTTTTCCCTCTGTCGTTATTATTCCGCAGCAAATTACCGGGTTCCAATGCCTCTAGTTTAGCCAAACCAGAAAAAAACACAAAAAAAACGGGCTCTTAGAGCCCGTTTTTTTGACACCAACCGGAAACTTAGTCCTTGTTAGCGTTCTGTTGCTGCATCTGCTCCTTGATCAGGTCACCAATGGTGGTGGCACCTGAGGATTCTGCAGCCTTACTGCGTACGTTTTCCAGGGCCTGCTTGTCGTCCTCAACGTCTTTGGACTTGACAGACAGGTTGATCACGCGGTTTTTGCGATCGATGCTGATGATCTTCGCTTCAACTTCTTCGCCTTCCTTCAGAACGTTACGCGCGTCTTCTACGCGGTCACGGCTGATTTCAGAGGCTTTCAGTACCGCTTCAACTTCTTCGTTCAGGGCAATGGTGGCGCCTTTGGCGTCAACCGCAGATACGGTGCCCTTAACGATGGAGCCCTTGTCGTTCAGCTGAACGAACTCGGCAAACGGATCGCTTTCCAGCTGTTTGATGCCCAGGGAGATGCGCTCACGCTCTGGATCAACAGACAGGATAACGGTTTCAACTTCGTCGCCCTTCTTGTATTCGCGAACGGCTTCTTCGCCAGTCTCGTTCCAGCTGATGTCAGACAGGTGAACCAGACCATCGATGCCACCGTCCAGGCCGATGAAGATACCGAAGTCCGTGATGGACTTGATCTTGCCGGAGATACGGTCGCCCTTGTTGAAGTTGCTGGAGAAATCTTCCCACGGGTTGGCAACGCACTGCTTGATGCCCAGAGAGATACGACGACGCTCTTCGTCGATATCCAGGATCATCACTTCTACTTCGTCACCTACCTGAACAACCTTGGACGGATGGATGTTCTTGTTGGTCCAATCCATTTCGGATACGTGGACCAGACCTTCAACACCCTCTTCCAGCTCGGCAAAGCAGCCGTAGTCGGTCAGGTTGGTTACGCGAGCAGTAACCTTGGAACCTTCCGGGTAACGACCTTTGATGTCGACCCAGGGATCTTCGCCCAGCTGCTTCAGACCCAGAGACACACGGTTGCGCTCACGGTCAAACTTCAGGACTTTAACATTGATTTCGTCGCCCACATTCACGATTTCGCTCGGATGCTTGATGCGCTTCCAGGCCATATCAGTGATGTGCAGCAGGCCGTCAACACCGCCCAGGTCTACGAATGCACCGTAGTCGGTCAGGTTCTTGACGATACCCTTGATTTCCAGACCTTCGGTCAGGGTTTCCAGCAGAGCTTCACGCTGCTCGCTGTTTTCAGCTTCCAGAACGGCGCGGCGGGAAACAACCACGTTGTTACGCTTCTGGTCCAGCTTGATAACCTTGAATTCAAGCTCTTTGTTCTCCAGGTGCGCAGTGTCGCGAACCGGACGAACGTCTACCAGGGAACCCGGCAGGAAGGCACGGATGCCGGCCAGATCAACAGTGAAACCACCTTTGACCTTGCCATTGATAATACCCTTGACCACTTCTTCAGCTTCGAAGGACTTCTCGAGAACCTTCCACGCTTCAGCGCGCTTGGCCTTTTCACGGGACAGACGGGTTTCACCGAAACCGTCTTCAACTGCATCGAGAGCCACATCGACAACATCGCCGACAGCTACTTCCAACTCGCCTTTTTCGTTCAGGAACTGGGAGGCGGGGATAACGCCTTCGGACTTCAGTCCGGCGTTAACGGTGACCCAGTCGTTGTCGACGTCAACTACGGTTCCCTGGACGATGGAACCCGGTTGCATGTCAATTTCTTTTAGACTTTCTTCAAAAAGATCCGCAAAGCTCTCGCTCATTATGTGCCCTATATGATCAACGCAAGTGTGCTCCGTGTCACCAGCAACACGGTCTGTTAACGATGTCCGGAATCAGCCAGCGGCTGGCAGAGTACGCTGTTCCGGCATTTCAACGACAAAAAGGTGTAGTCAGGCCTGACCTGCTGCGGCCATACACCTGACTAACACCTCTTCGATACTCAAACCCGTAGAATCAATGACTTGCGCATCATCTGCAGGCTTGAGGGGGGCCGCAGAACGGTTCATATCCCGCTCGTCACGTACCCGTATCTCTTCTAAAAGGGCGTCAATGTTAACATCGACACCTGCTTCCTTCAACTGATTGTAGCGCCTGCGGGCCCGCTCCTCGGCACTGGCGGTCAGGAAGATTTTGACCGGTGCATCCGGAAAGACCACCGTACCCATATCGCGGCCATCGGCCACCAGCCCGGGCGCCACCCGGAAATCCCGCTGGCGCTGCAATAAGGCATCGCGCACCGGTTGCATGACGGCGACTTTTGACGCGTTATCACCGCAGGTCTCGGTGCGGATTTCGGAGGTAACATCTTCCCCGGCCAACAGAACCTTCGCAGGCTCACCCGGAGGCGTCGGCATGAACGCAACATCGAGCCCTGCGGCAACCCGAACCAGTGCCGGCTCGTCGTCCAGCGCAACCCCCTGGCGGGCAGCCGCCAGGGCCGTCAGCCGATACAAGGCACCACTGTCGAGCAGATGCCAGCCCAGTTTGCGGGCCAACATCTGGGTAACGGTACCCTTGCCAGAACCGCCAGGGCCGTCAACCGTAATTACCGGTGCCTTGCTATCACTCATCAATCACTACCTTCTGCGTTAATTCGAATACCTGTCTGCAATGCCAGATCAACAAAACCCGGGAACGATGTGGCGACGTTGGCGCAATCGTTGATCCGGATAGGTCCGGTTGCGCGTAATGATGCCACCGCAAACGACATGGAAATGCGATGATCACCATGGCTTTCCACGGTACCGCCGCCTATTTCCTGGCCGCCATCTATAATGATGCCGTCGGGTGTCACGGTGGTCTCCACACCCAGAGCCGCGAGACCGTCCGCCATCACCTGGATACGGTCGCTCTCTTTCACCCGAAGTTCCTCGGCGCCGCGCAATACCGTGCGCCCTTCCGCACAGGCAGCGGCGATAAACAGTACCGGGAACTCGTCAATGGCCAGCGGCACCTGCTCTTCCGGAATGTCGATGCCCTTCAAGCGGGCTGACTGTACTCGAAGATCGGCTACCGGCTCTCCACCGATGACCTTCTCATTGAACACTTCAATGTTGGCACCCATCTGTTTCAGGATATTGATTACACCTACACGGGTGGGGTTCATGCCAACGTGGCGAAGCGTCAGGTCAGAATCTTCGGCAATACTGGCCGCCACCAGGAAAAACGCGGCCGAGGAAATATCAGCCGGCACATCAATGGCGCAAGCAGACAGTTTGCCTCCACCGGTGACACTGGCAGTCGCACCATCGCGGTGAACGTGGTAACCGAAACCCTCCAGCATGCGCTCGGTATGATCCCGGGTTGGCGCCGGCTCGGTCACCGAGGTAACACCCTCAGCGTAGAGTCCCGCCAGCAGCAGGCAGGATTTCACCTGGGCACTGGCCACCGGCATTTCGTAATGAATGCCCGTGAGTGCATGTCCACCCCGAATCTTCAACGGCGGCCGACCACCCTCACCGGTGTCGATGACCGCTCCCATGGCACGCAGTGGATCTGCCACGCGCCCCATAGGCCGCTTCGACAAACTGGCATCGCCCGTGAGCTCAGAATCGAAGGGCTGAGCGGCCAGCAATCCGGCAAACAGGCGCATGGCCGTACCCGAGTTACCCAGATACAACGGGCCACGGGGCGCCTGCAGGCCTTTCATACCGACGCCGTGAATGCGCACGAAGCCGTCATCCGGACCTTCGATGGTGACGCCCATATCCCGGAACGCCTGCAGGGTGGCAAGACTGTCCTCCCCCTCCAGGAAGCCCTTCACTTCGGTTGTCCCCTCAGCCAGGGCACCGAGCATGATGGAACGGTGAGACATGGACTTGTCGCCCGGAACCCGGATGTCACCTCTCACGGTGCCGCCCGGCTGCATTTGGAAAGTCACCTGTTTATCGCTGTTGTTAGTCACGTACGCCTGTCCTGAAAGCATTTTGGAAAAATGTTCCCGCGCCGCCTTGGCACGGCTGAAAACCCTGAGCAACGTGGCACCATCGCCACAGGCAATGGCAGCGCGGAGTTGATCCAGATCTTCGGTAAAATGGTCTATGACCCGGAGCACAGCATCCCGATTGGAGAGAAAAATGTCGTGCCACATCACCGGATCGCTTGCGGCAATCCGGGTAAAATCACGGAACCCACCTGCGGCATAGCGGAAGATATCCATATTCTCATCTTCGCCCGCCAGAGTGTCTACCAGCGAAAAAGCGATCAGGTGGGGTAAATGGCTGGTGGCCGCGAGCACCTCATCGTGATACCCCACCGACATGGTAAGCACGGTCGCACCGGCACCTTCCCAGACGGTCCGCAAACGATTCAGGCCATCTTGGTCGGCATTTTGCGACGGCGTCAGGATCACCTTGTGATTGGCAAAGAGATCGGGCCGGGCCGCACGAATACCGCTCTTCTCGGAACCGGCGATGGGATGGCCCGGTATCACCCAGGGTGGCAGTTCTCCGAATACCGCCTCCACATCGGCAACAAAACTGGACTTGGTACTGCCCACATCAGAGAGAATGGCGCCCTCTTCGATGACGGGCCGAATTTGTTCCAGCACCGCACGGGTGGCCCGCACCGGAACGGCCAACACCACCAGATCACTGCCCTTTACGGCCTGCTCGATGGAATCCGCAGCCTCGTCTATTACACCCAGTTCAACGCCGAGAGCCAGTTCATCCTGACGGGTATCAAAACCGGTCACCATTCCCGCAAGCTGTTGCGTGCGTATGGCGCTGGCCAGAGAACCGCCAATCAGCCCCAGGCCGATAACCGCAACCCGACGAAAAGGCGCACTGGGAACTGTCACTTCATGCCCCCAGCCCTGCTGACGCCAATGCCTCAGCCAGCGCATCAAGAAAACGTTCATTTTCTTGCGGAAGGCCGACCGATACACGCAGGTGCCGGGGCATGCCATAACCAGCGACGGGCCGAACAATCACGCCATGGGCCAACAAGGCCTGATAGATACCGGCGGCTGGCTCCCCCACTTCCACGGCAATGAAGTTGCCTGCCGAAGGGATGTAGGAAAGCCCCATGCGATCGAAGCCTTCCGCCAGTTGTTGCAGGCCGGCCTCGTTCACCTCCCGGGATTTCTGCAGATAGGCCTCATCCTCGAGAACTGCTGTGGCCGCCGCCAGGGCAACGGTATCGACATTGAATGGCTGGCGAACCCGGTTCAGGATGTCAGCAATGGCCGGAGAACTGATGCTGTAGCCCACCCGCAGCGCTGCCAGCCCCCACGCCTTGGAAAAGGTGCGGCAGACAATCAGGTTCGGATATTTGTCCAGCAGGCGAATACCATCCGGATACTCGTCACCAACGAGGTATTCGCAGTAGGCTTCATCCAGAACAACCAGAACCTGTTCCGGAATACGATCCAGAAACGCTTCAATCGCATCGGCCGTGTGTACGGTGCCGGTGGGATTATTCGGGTTAGCGACAAACACTAGCTTGGTGCGCTCGGTCACCGCATCGGCCATGGCATCCAGATCATGCCCCCAGTCTTTTGCTGGCACAGCCACACCTCGGGCGCCAATAGCCTGGGTTACCAGCGGATAAACCGCGAAGGCATACTGGGAAAACACCACTTCGCTATCAGAGTCGGCGAAGCAGCGAGCAATGACTTCCAGCACATCGTTGGAACCATTACCCAGGGTAATCTGGGTAATGTCTACGCCAAAGCGACGGGCCAGAGCCTGCTTCAGATCAAAGCCATTGCCGTCCGGGTACAGGCACATTTCATCGAGGGCATTTCGGGCGGCGGACAACGCCTTCTCACTGGGCCCCAGCGGGTTCTCATTGCTGGCCAACTTGATGATCTCCGACGGATTCAATCCCAGCTCCCGGGCCAGTTCTTCAATCGGCTTGCCGGGCTGGTACGGAGACAGAGCCTGAACACCTTTTACCGCAAGACTCTGGTAATCCACTGACATTGAACTCTCCTCAGGATCGACATTCGAAATCAAAGTACGCCGATGGGATAGGACCCCAGGCGCTTCAGCTCCACGGCTTCTTCATCAATTTCAGCCAGTACCTTGCTGATCCTGTCATCCTGCATGTGACCTTCGAAATCAATGTAGAAAACATAAGCCCAGGTACCACTGGGCGAAGGCCGCGTTTCAATCCGTGTCAGGCTGATGCCGTGACGATGGAACGGCTCAAGCAGCTGGTACAAAGCGCCCGGCTTGTTGCGCATGGAGACCAGAATCGAGGACTTGTCCTGGCCACTGGCCGGCACCTCTTCCCGCCCAATGATCAGGAAGCGGGTGGTATTGTCCGGGCGATCCTCAATGCTGTTAGCCAGCTTTTCCAGACCGTACAGCTCCGCCGCCATATCTCCGGCAATCGCCGCCGCACCCGGCTCTTCAGCCGCACGGCGCGCCGCCTCGGCATTGCTGGAAACGGTAATACGCTCAATACCGTAGCGATGTGTATCCAGCCACTGCCGGCACTGGGCGAACGACTGTTGATGGGAATAGATGCGGGTAATTTCCTCATCCTTGTGCTTCGGCGATACCAGCAGATGATGATGAATGCGAAGCTGCACCTCACCGCAGATTTTCAACGGCGAAGACATGAACATATCCAGGGTGTGATTGATCATACCCTCAGTGGAATTCTCCACCGGCACCACACCGTAATGCGCCGCACCGGACTCCACCTCGCGGAATACCGCATCAATCGCAGGCAGCGGCACGCTGACGACAGAGTGGCCGAAGTGTTTGAGCGCCGCCGCCTGGGTGAAGGTGCCAACCGGGCCCAGGAAGGCAATATGCATGGGCTTTTCCAGCGCCAGGCAAGCCGACATGATCTCACGGAACAGCCGCGCCATTTCTTCAGCGGGCAAAGGCCCCGGGTTCTTTTCCTTGATCCGGCGCAGCACCTGAGCTTCCCGCTCAGGCCGGTAAAAGAACACATCTTCACCGGGATTGGCCGCCATTTTGACATGGGCCACTTCCTGCGCACATTTCGCCCGCGCACTGATCAGCTCCATGATCTGCTGATCGAGGGCGTCGATCTCTTCCCTTAGCTCCCCCAGGCGGGTCTTCTCATCCGTCATGATCAGCCGCGCTCCTTCGCAAATTCCGCCATGTAGTCGATCAGTGCGTCGACACCTTCTTCCGGCATGGCGTTGTAGATGCTGGCACGCATACCACCGACCGAACGGTGGCCCTGCAGGTTGAGCAGATGCCGGGCTTCAGCGCCTTTCAGAAATTCAGCATTAAGCGCATCATCGGCCAGAGTGAACGGTACGTTCATCCAGGAGCGGAAGCGTGGTTCAATGGGGTTGGCGTAGAAATCGTTGCCATCAATGAAACCATACAGCTTCTTTGCTTTCCGGGCGTTCATCTCGCCCATGGCTTGAACACCGCCCTGCTCTTTCAGCCACTTGAACACCAGCCCGGACAGGTACCAGGAATAGGTCGCCGGGGTGTTGTACATGGAGCCGTTATCGGAGATGACCTGATAGTTCATCATGGTCGGCGTCTCTTTCCGGGCCTTACCCAGGAGATCCTTACGGATAATTACCACCACCAGGCCCGAGGGGCCGATGTTCTTCTGGGCGCCGGCATAGATCAGACCGAATTTGCTGATATCCAGCGGCCGGGATAGCATGGTGGAAGACATATCCGCCACCAGCGGCACATTGCCACTGTCCGGAATAAAATCGTATTCCAGACCACCGATGGTTTCGTTCGGCGTGTAATGCAGGTAAGCGGCATCGGCGCTGGTGTTCCAGGCGGACTGATCCGGAATGGTGGTAAACCCGCTATCTTCAGAGCTCGCAACCACATTCACATTACCGTAGCGCTTGGCTTCGGCAATGGCCTTTTTCGACCAGATACCGGTGTTCACATAATCGGCCGAGGTCTTGTCACCAAGCAGATTCAGCGGGATGGTCGAGAACTGGCTGGAAGCTCCACCCTGCATGAAGAGTACGGCGTAATCATCTGAAATACCGGCCAATTCACGGAGATCCTTCTCAGCCGCTTCTGCGATGGCAACAAACTCATCGCTGCGATGGCTCATCTCCATCACTGACATGCCAGTGCCACGCCAATCGAGCATTTCGCTCTGGGCCTGCTTCAGCACAGCTTCCGGCAAGGTGGCCGGACCAGCACAGAAATTGAACGCCCTGCTCATTCTTCTGTTTCCTCGCCTTCCACTTCTTCTTCATCATCGGATTCTGCAATCCGCTCCACACCCACCAGGCGCTCATCTTCCTGGGCCAGACGGATCAGACGCACGCCCTGAGTGTTCCGGCTCAGCACCGACACCTCATCAGTGCGGGTTCGCACCAGGGTGCCCTTGTCGGAGATCAGCATCATCTGATCGCCTTCAAACAGTTGCAGTGCGGTCACCAGATTACCGTTACGCTCGGAGCACTGCATGGCGATAACGCCCTGGCTACCACGGCTGTAGGCCGGGAATTCATCAATGGCCGTGCGCTTGCCGTAACCATGCTCACTGGCGGTCAGAATCACACCGCCTTCCTGCGGAATGATCAGGGACACGACATGGTGGCCTTCCGGCATTTTGATACCGCGGACACCACGAGCCGTCCGGCTCATCGGGCGAACCTGCTCTTCCTGGAAGCGCACCGCTTTACCGGCACTGGAAAACAGCATCACTTCGGCAGAACCATCGGTAATGGCGGCACCAATCAGGGTGTCACCCTCATCGAGATTCAGGGCAATCAGGCCACTGCTGCGCGGGCGCGAGAAGTTCGGCAGCGGTGTCTTCTTGACCACACCAGCCGAGGTGGCCATCAGCACAAACTGGTCTTCCGGGTAATCCCGCACCGGCAGGAAGGTGGTAATACGCTCTCCTTCGTCCAGCGGCAGGATGTTCACCATGGGCCGGCCACGGGACCCGCGGCTGCCACGGGGAATCTCGAATACCCGCAGCCAGTACACCTTACCCTTGTTGGAGAAGCACAGAATGGTGTCGTGGGAATTCGCCACCAGCAGCTTCTCGATAAAGTCTTCGTCCTTCATCGACGTTGCCGCTTTACCCCGGCCACCACGGCGCTGGGCCTGGTAATCCTCAACGGCCTGGGTCTTGGCATAGCCACTGTGGGAAATAGTCACCACCAGATCTTCTTCGTCGATCAGGTCTGCAATGGTCAGGTCGCGACGAGAGCTGGTGATCTCAGTGCGGCGCTCATCGCCATACTGGCTGACAATCTCTGCCAGTTCGTCACGAATCACCTGCATCAGACGCTCGGGATCACCCAGGATATCCAGCAGATCGGCAATCTTCTCCAGGATTTCCTTGTACTCGTTCTGGAGCTTTTCGGTTTCCAGACCGGTCAGGCGGTGCAGTCGCAGATCCAGAATCGCCTGGGCCTGCTCCGGCGACAGGTGGTACAGGCCGTCTCGCAGGCCATAGATCTCGGGCAGGTCGTCCGGACGACAAGCATCCTCACCGGCACGCTCCAGCATGGCCAGTACGTCACCAGGTGCCCAGCCCTTGTCCATCAGCTTTTCTTTCGCTTCTGCGGCGGAGGGCGACTGTTTGATCAACTCGATGATTTCATCAATGTTGGCCAGGGCAACGGTGAGACCTTCCAGAATATGGCCCCGCTCACGAGCCTTGCGCAGCTCATAAATGGTGCGGCGGGTGACCACCTCCCGACGATGACGCACAAACGCATCGAGCATTTCTTTCAGGTTCAGGGTCTTGGGCTCGCCGTTGATCAGCGCCACCATGTTGATACCGAACACGGTTTCCAGTTGGGTCTGGGCGAACAGATTGTTGATGATCACATCCGGGTTCTCGCCCCGGCGCAATTCGATCACAACCCGGATACCTTCCTTGTTCGATTCATCACGCAGCTCGGAGATACCCTCCAGGCGCTTTTCCTTCACCAGTTCCGCGATCTTCTCGATCAGACGGGCCTTGTTCAGCTGGTAAGGCAGCTCGGTGATGATGATGGATTCGCGGCCGGTTTTCTTGTCCTGCTCGATCTCGTGGCGGGCACGGATATAAATGCGGCCCCGCCCCGTGCGGTAGGCTTCCACGATACCGGCACGGCCATTGATGATGCCCTGGGTGGGGAAGTCCGGGCCCGGGATGAATTCCATCAGCTCATCGACCGTGAGATCCGGGTTATCGATCAGTGCCAGGCAGCCGTTCACCACTTCCGTCAGGTTGTGGGGCGGAATATTGGTGGCCATACCCACGGCAATACCGGAGGAACCGTTTACCAGCAAATTGGGCACACGGGTCGGCAGAACTTCCGGGATACGCTCGGTGCCGTCGTAGTTATCAACGTAATCGACGGTTTCCTTGTCGAGATCCGCCAGCAGCGAATGGGCGATCTTCTCCATGCGGATTTCGGTGTAACGCATGGCGGCGGCATTGTCGCCGTCGATGGAACCGAAGTTACCCTGGCCGTCTACCAGCGGATAGCGCAGGGAGAATGGCTGGGCCATTCGAACGATGGTGTCGTATACCGCAGAGTCACCGTGGGGGTGATATTTACCGATAACGTCACCCACCACACGGGCAGACTTCTTGTAGGCCTTGTTCCAGTCGTTACCCAACTCGGACATGGCGAACAGCACCCGGCGGTGTACCGGCTTCAGGCCGTCCCGGACATCGGGTAATGCCCGGCCAACGATAACGCTCATGGCGTAATCGAGGTAGGACTGTTTCAACTCGTCTTCAATATTGACCGGCAGGATCTCTTTGGCTAACTCACCCATCGAGAAAGGTTCCTTTGCGTTATCTGGAAGTCGTTCCGGGGCCGTTTCCGGGCCCCGTCTTTATTCTTCAACAAGCCGCCAAGCATACCACAGACCGCCCCCACCGGGGGCAACTGTGGTAAAGCCTTAATCAAACACCACGGTCTTGTTTTCGTAGGTAATCACGCGGTCTTCAATGTGGGACCGCAGGCCCCGGGCCAGAACATTTTTCTCCACATCCTTACCCAGGCGAACCATGTCTTCGATGGAGTCACTGTGACTGATCCGGATGACGTCCTGCTCGATGATCGGGCCCTCGTCCAGATCCTGGGTGACATAGTGGCAGGTGGCACCAATCAGCTTCACACCCCGGCTGTAGGCCTGATGGTATGGGCGGGCACCCGCAAACGACGGCAGGAAGCTGTGGTGAATATTGATCACCTTGCCGGAGTACTTTCCGCACAGCTCGGCAGGCAGAATCTGCATGTAACGGGCCAGCACCACCACGTCGGTTTCGTATTGCTGGAACAGCTCGTCGATATGGGCGAAGGCCTCAGCCTTGTTCTCTTTGCTCACCGGCACATGGTGGTAAGGAATCTCGTGCCACTCCACCATGCGGCGCAGATCATCGTGGTTGGAAATCACCGCAACGATCTCGCAGTTGAGCTCTTTGCTGTGCCAGCGGTGCAACAGATCGGCGAGGCAGTGTGATTCCTTGCTGCACATCAGGATAACCCGCTTGGGGCGCGCGGAATCAGCAATGTGCCAGTTCATGTTGAACTCGCGGGCAATCGGCTCAAAGGCGGCACGGAACTGATCCAGCCCGAACGGTATCGATTCGGCCTTGATTTCATGCCGCATGAAAAACCAGCCGGCCTGGGTATCGGAGTGGTGGCTCGCCTCGGTAATCCAGCCGTTATAGGTGGACAGAAAATTACTCACCTTGGCAACAATCCCGACCCTGTCCGGGCAGGAAATAACAAGACGATAGGTATGCTCCATGAAGCCTTTCCTTAACTTGAATCCGGGGAAAGCGGGCGCGACAGGAAACCACAAACCGGACATTCACGGCGATGGTCGGTACGCACCGGTAAAAATGACCGGCTATGATAGCCTATCTGACAGCCAGAAACGAGGAATCCGACCATGGACAGAGTGATCTACAGCCCCGCTTCGAAAATCAGCCACAGGCGGCTCTGGAGAGCGACAGCCGCGCTGATGCTTTTCCTGCTTGCCAGTAGCACAAACGCCAACGAACAGGCCATTCTGGAAGGGGAGCGCTTCCATCCGGTACAGGGCTCCCAGGGTATGGTTGCCACCAGCCACACCCTGGCCACAGAGGTTGCCCTGAAGGTATTGAAAGACGGGGGCAACGCCATTGATGCCGCTGTTACCGCCGGCTTCGCCCTGGCCGTCACCCAACCCCGTTCCGGCAATATTGGCGGTGGCGGCTTTCTGGTCTACTCGCCCGGTAACGGCGATGCCCCGGAAGCCATTGATTATCGCGAAACCGCACCGGCTGCAGCCACCGAAACCATGTTTCAGGATCAGGACGGCAATGTCGTGAGCGAGCGCAGCCGGTTCAGCCATAAGGCCGCCGGGGTACCCGGCACCGTAGCCGGGCTGGCGCTGGCACTGGAGCGGCACGGCACCCTGAGCCTGAGCCAGGCCCTGGCCCCGGCGATTCGACTGGCCCGGGAGGGTTTTGTGGTACCCCACCGATTCACCGAAGGCCTGGAGCAGGCCCGGGACCGCCTTGAACGCTGGCCAGCCACCCGCGCAACCTTCTATATAAAAGATGGATCGGCCCCACAACCTGGCGAAGTGTTTCGCCAGCCGGAACTGGCCGACACCCTCCAGCGCATTGCCGAGCAGGGCGTAAAAGGCTTCTATGAAGGTGAAACCGCACAGTTGATTGTGGCGGAAATGCAACGGGGCGAGGGTCTGATTACTCTGGAAGACCTGCGCAACTACGAACCGGCCGTTCGCCAGCCGGTCCACGGCACCTATCGGGGATTTGATATCTACTCCATGTCGCCGCCCTCATCTGGCGGCACTCACATCGTGCAGATCCTCAACATTCTGGAGGACTACCCCATCGGCGAATGGGGGCACAACTCCGCAAACACCATTCACCACATGGCCGAGGCCATGAAACTGGCATACGCAGCTCGCTCGGAATACCTGGGTGATACAGACTTCGTAGCTGTGCCGCTGGAAGGGCTGACCAGCAAGGGCTACGCCGACCAACTTCGCACATCCATCAAGGCAGACAAGGCCCGGCCCGCCAGCGAGATCGCGCCTGGAAAACCTGGGCCCTGGGAAAGCCCGGAGACCACACACTTCTCGGTGGTGGACCGCTGGGGCAACGCGGTATCAAACACCTACACCATCAATTTCAGCTATGGCTCGGGCATTACCGTGGCCGGTGCCGGCTTTCTGCTCAATAACGAGATGGACGATTTCAGCGCCAAGCCGGGGGTTCCCAATGCTTATGGCCTGATCGGCGGCGAAGCCAACAAGGTGGAGCCAGGTAAACGCATGCTCAGCTCCATGTCGCCGACCATCGTACGAAAGGACGACCGCAATTTCCTCGTAACCGGCAGCCCCGGCGGCTCCCGAATCATCACCACCACCTTGCAGGTGATCATGAATGTGATCGACCATAATATGAACATACAGACAGCCGTCAGTGCGCCGCGCATCCACCACCAGTGGTTACCGGACGAGATTCGGGTGGAACAGGGTATCAGCCCGGACACTCTGGATCTGCTCCGGGCGCGAGGGCACACCATCAACACCGGCTCGGCCATGGGCGCCATCCAGAGCATCCTGATTGGCGAAGACGGCACGCTTTACGGCGGAGCCGATCCCCGGCGCAGCACCTCGTCTGCCATGGGATTCTGAGCCATTCAATATTGACCGGGCGCATCCCGGACAGGAGGTAACTGATGTATCTTTCCGTACAACTGAGCTGCTATCCGCTCAAGGACGACTACAAACAACCGATCTGGGATCTGATTGCACGCCTGGAACAGACCAGCCTTGAGGTCCACCCTGGTCGCATGAGTACCGAGATCTTCGGCGAGTATGACGAAGTGATGAAGGTGCTCTCAGACACCATGAAATGGTCTTTCGAGACCTACGGCAAATCGGTGTTTGTAGCAAAAATCATGGAGGGTGACCGGAGGCCGAGATGACACCCAGCAACGAACCCGGAAAGCAGGACCAGACACCGCAGCCGCAACCGACGATACCCAACCAGTACTCGTTTCTGTGGTTGAGCGCGGCCATTTTCCTGATGTTCTTGTGGCTACAGGGGAACAACCAACAGCAACAACAGGAACTGGCCTATTCCGAGTTCAAACAGGCCGTCATAAGCGGCCAGGTTGCCGAAGTTACCCTGCGCACCGAAGAGATCAGCGGACGCTTTACGGATTCCGGTGCCAGCCGGTTTGCCAACGACAGCCGGCCACCGTCGAGCAGTTTCATAACGCTCAGGCCACAGGTGGAAGACCCGGAGCTACTACCACTACTGGAAAGACAGCAAGTCCTGGTTCGGGGCTCCCGCTCCGGCCGCCCCTGGTGGCAGGAGCTGATCCTGGGCTTCCTGCCCTGGATCCTGTTACTGGCGCTGATGTTCTGGTTCTGGGGTGCCGCCCAGAAACGCATGACTCAGGGCGGCGGCCCCTTTGACTATGGCAAGTCCAGGGCCCGCCGCGCCCGCAGGGAAACCTCCACCACGACACTGGACGACGTGGCGGGCATCGAGTCCGCAAAACGGGACATTTCGGAAATTATCGACTTCCTGAAGTCGCCGGATAAGTATCGTCGCCTGGGCGCCGTGATGCCTAAAGGGGTTCTCCTGGTCGGCCCGCCGGGCACCGGCAAGACCCTGTTGGCGCGGGCCATTGCCGGCGAGGCGGAAGTCCCCTTCTTCAGCATCAGCGCCTCCGAGTTCATCGAAATGTTCGTGGGCGTTGGCGCGGCACGGGTTCGGGACATGTTCCAGACGGCTCGCAAAGAAGCACCGGCACTGATCTTTATCGATGAGCTGGACGCCGTCGGACGCTCACGGGGAGCTGGCCTGGGGGGCGGCCACGACGAGCGCGAACAGACCCTGAACCAGATTCTCACGGAAATGGACGGTTTCGAGGCCCATGAGAACGTTCTTGTGCTGGCCGCCACCAACCGCCCGGATGTATTGGACACCGCTCTGCTGCGCCCGGGCCGGTTTGACCGGAAAATCACCCTGGACCGCCCTCACCGGGAGGCCCGGGAAGCTATTCTGAAGGTACATGTGCGCAAGGTGCCGCTGGCTGCGGATGTGGACCTGACGCAGGTGGCCGCACGCACGACCGGCTTCTCCGGCGCCGACCTGAAAAACCTGGTGAACGAAGCGGCCCTTACAGCCGCCCGCGACAACCTCGTTGAGGTAAACAACCACTGTTTTGAAGCGGCCCACGATCGCCTGATTCTGGGAGAGGAACGGGACGCCCAGTTAACACCGGAAGAGCGTGAAGCCGTGGCCTACCACGAATGCGGGCATGCCATTATGGCCTATTACATGCCCAAGGCAGATCCTCTCACCAAGATCACCATTATTCCCCACGGCATGGCCATGGGAGTGACCGAACAGACCCCGAAAGAAGACAAATACAATTACACCGAAAGTTACCTGGAGGACCGCATCAAGGTGATGCTGGGCGGGCGTTCTGCCGAAAAAATCATCTACGGGGAAGTCAGTACCGGTGCCCAGAATGACCTGAAAGAAGCCACCAAACTATTGAGACGAATGGTCGGCCAGTGGGGCATGAGCGAAAAGATCGGCCCGCTGGGCCTGGGCATCGGCGAAGAACATGTGTTCCTTGGCCGGGAAATGGGCGCGCCCCGGGAGTACAGCGAAAAACTCGCGGAAATGATCGACTCGGAAATCCAGTCGCAATTACTGGCCTTTGAAGCCTTTACCGTGAACTTCCTGACCGAACACCGGCAGGAACTGGATGCCCTTGCCAGAGCCGTCATGAAAAGGGAAACCCTGTCAGCCGGGGAAATAACCGAGGTGCTGGAGGAAGCTCGCAGCCGGGAGACCGCCTGAACAACTGCCGGCACAACAGCGGTTTGCTCAGGGCGTGATGGTGACCGGTAGATTCAGCTGGCAAAGCAGGGACTCCGCGCCCTGCTGCTCAAACAGGCTGCACTGACGGCTGATCACCAGCTGTGCGGCTCCCTCCTCCCGCACGGCCCTCGCCATGGCAGCAGCACCGGCTTTGGGCAAACGCCTGACCCGGGCAGAAATGCCCCCGGCTTCAAGCATGGCTGCAAGCTCCTCAAGAAATTCGCGATCATCAGCGGCGTCTGAGCGCACCAGAACCGTCAGCGCCCGCTGCCCACGCCTGGCCAGCTCCACGCCTACCCGCACAGCCCGATGATTCGCGCCCTGATCGTGGTTCAACAACACCACCACCCTGCCCGGTGGTAATGAACGAGATTCCGGCCACAACAGCACATCTCCCGGCGCCTGCCGTAACAGGCTCCGCGCGGTTGAGCCCAGCCTGAAAGATGAAATACCGGACCAGCCAGCCCCGCCGAGCACCAACAAATCATCAGGCTGTACCAGCCCCAATACCTGCTCTACCACTTCACCCCGGCATAATCTCAGTGCCTGGGCCACACCCCAGGGCGCCAGGGTTCGCTCGAGAGTACGGCGAAGCTTCTCTGCAGTTGCCTGCATACGGACTTCCAGAGCGTCGACATCCATGGGCCTCGCCACGCCGGAACTCCGGCCCACTTCCCGGGCAAAACCGTAACCGGCACTACGCAGCAGGCTTACTTCCTCCACAAAGATACCCAGAACTTCGGCTTGCTGCGCACGAGCAATGTCTGCCGCAGCCTCCAGGGCTGCCAGACTCCGCCTGGAACCATCCAGCAACACCAATATCCGCCGGGCTACGGCGGGGTCTGGCTCCGGAGTTTTATGACTGACCGTTGTGTCCGCCATTGCCATTATCCTGACCCGTGTCTTTGTCCTTGCTTTTGCCAACTTCGGCAAATGCGGCCAGCCTGTCTGCCACGCGCCGGTTAAAGCTGCCCTCAGGGAACACGCCATCAGCATCCGGTTGCCCCGGTTCCAGGCCCGTCAACAACTCAATGGCCTGGTCGATATGAGTCACCGGATAGATTGAGAAGGCGCCGTTACGGACGGCTTCCCGCACCGATTCGTTCAACATCAGATGCTCCACATTG
>NZ_DIHV01000017.1:0-63376 GCF_002420325.1 Marinobacter sp. UBA5687 | reverse complement strand
ATACATGTTCTTCGTCCATCGGGGCCAGCACCTGATTCTTCATCACATCGGGCCTATCCTGATCGCGCTTTCCAATCCCTTGCCAGTCATGCGGTTCTGGTTTGAAAAAATCAGCCCAGGCTGGAGGCGCACGCTCCGGCCTCTGAGTTGGGTTTATCAAGTCCTGCAACAACCCTTCATCGCCCTATTCCTGTTTGTCGGGCTCATTTATTTCTGGCTGTGGCCATCAATCCATTTCGACGCCATGCTCAGTCGAGATCTGTACTGGGTCATGAACTGGAGCATGTTACTGGATGGCCTGCTGTTCTGGTGGTTGATCTTCGACCCGCGACCGCCTGCGATCACCTCATCGTTGGGGTATGGCAGACGCATGTTGGTTCTGGCTGCCGCAGGTGTGCTTCAGATGTTTCTTGGGGCGTGGATCGTGTTCTCACGTGACATGGTCTATGACGTTTACGAAGTCTGTGGCAGGGCCTGGCCGCTGGACCCGGAAGTCGACCAGCTTCTGGGCGGCATGCTGACCTATATTCCTCCAGCCATGATGAGCATCCTTGGTATTCTTCTGATGCTCCGGCGAGCCATGCATCAGGACGGAAAATATACCAACCAATCCAAACAACTTGAGGAAACAGCGTCATGAGAACTCGCTTCTGGCGACAGCGCACCAAAATCATATCGGCGACCTTAACGCTGATAGCATCCCTATTGCTGACTGGTTGCCTTGGAAATGACGAGGAAGACTGGAACGGTAAAAACATTAGTGGGCTGATGCCCGAGCTGGAATTCGATCTGATTAACAGCCAGGGCGAGCTAGTGTCTGGCAGTGATTACAGTGGCCGCGTGAGAATGCTGTTTTTCGGGTTCACCTCGTGCCCCGATGTTTGCCCGACTGCCCTGCAAAAACTCAATCAGGCAACCAGTGGCCTGGACCCGAAGCTTCAGGATGAAGTGCTCACTTTGTTTGTGAGTGTCGACCCGAACCGTGACACGCCTGAGCGCCTCGCAAAATACGTGGATTTCTTCGGTGACAATATTGTAGGACTCACTGGAAAAGAACCCCAGCTTCGTGAACTGGCAAAACGATATAGAACAACCTTCGGTTATGACGAACCTGACCCCGATGGAAATTATGCGGTCTCACACAGCAGCGCGATTTATGTATTTGATCGCGAAGGTAACCCCCGCCTCTTAATGCGGCCCGATCTGAGTAGAGAAGAAATTCGGCATGACCTCGTTGCTCTTATTCAGGAGGATGCCTGACTGAATAGACTGTCCCAACTCGAATTGAGACAGTCCTGGTTGGCGGGCACATACAAAGTGGTTAAGCAGAGCCGGAGAGTGTCTCGATAATTCGGCAGTCCATAATAACTCCGCCGTCACAACACGCACTCAGTCTTTCCAACTCGTGTTCCATTGCATGTAGATCTTTCAGTCGAGAGCGCACTTGAACCAGTTGTTGTTCAACTTTGGCGTCCACACCCGCACAGGACTCCTGCTGACGATCCGCCAGTGAAAGCAGTTCACGAATATCGTCAAGGCTAAATCCGAGCCCGCGGCTTCGTCGAATAAACAGCAGCCGCGAATGATCCTCTTCGGAGTAGAGACGATAGCCCGACTCCGAGCGGGTCGCTTTCGGCAACAGTCCAATTTTTTCGTAATAACGGATGGTCACGGGCTTAACGCCCGTATCATCAGCTAGCCGACCGACCGTGTTCCTTTTTTCGCTCATCGCTATTGACCTTATAGTTACTATAACCACCAGTGTATCGATGTATTGCACGTTTTAGGAGGGTTCGTCGTGGACAGCTGCTGTGAAAACAAGGCCGGTGAACTGGCACAATTGCGAGCGAGCCAAAGCCGGGTGCTTTACATTGCGCTTGCCATCAACGCAGTGATGTTTGTGGTGGAATTCAGCGCCGGCTGGATTGCAAGCTCTACCGCGTTGCTGGGCGATTCGCTGGATATGTTTGGCGACGCGTCTGTCTATGCACTGACACTGTTCGTGCTGGACCGAAGCCGTCGCGCGCGTGCCGGAGCGGCTTTGTTCAAAGGCGGCTTTATGCTGTTGTTCGGGCTTGTTGTTGTCGCCGATGCCATCCGCAAGCTGGTGATACAGGAAGTGCCCGCCGCCGAGTGGATGGGCGCTGTCGGCGCTCTTGCCCTGTTTGCAAACGGCGTTTGTTTTGTGTTGCTCTACCGTCATCGTGCGGACGATCTCAATATGCGTTCCACCTGGATGTGTTCCAGGAACGATCTGTTCGCCAATAGCAGTGTAATCATTGCGGCAGGATTGGTCGCCCTCACCAATACCCTCTGGCCGGACATCATTGTGGGCCTCGCCATTGCTGCGCTATTCCTGCACTCCGCTTGGCAGGTCATCCGTGAGGGTATGGAGGAATGGCGTGCCGGTGGGGCTGAAACCGCCGATAAATCGAGCAAAGATGAAGGCGATACCGCTGGAAACAGCTGCTGCTCTTCTTCGCAAAGCACTTGTGCCAATGAATCCAGAGAGCCATCCCGGTGACCACCAATAACCGGGTGATTCCATGGGGGCTGCTGCTGTCAGCCTGGCTACTGGCGGCGGGGTCCTCGCTTTCAGCCATCTACATCGGGGAAGTTCTCGGGCAGGCTCCGTGCGTTCTGTGCTGGTTTCAGCGCGCCTTCATGTTTCCGTTGGCGGTGATTCTCGCAGTCGCCTGCTACTACTCGGATTTTAACGTTTGGCGCTACGCTATGCCGCTGTCTGTCATTGGCTCCCTGTTCGCTCTAGCCCACTCACTGCTTTATGTGGGGCTCATTCCACAACCCATTCAGCCCTGCACGGCCACTGGCCCGTCCTGCTCGGGTGACGGAATGACGATATTTGGTGGGCTGCCGCTTCCGTTTCTATCGCTGGCCATTTTTGTTGCCATCATCATTCTGCTCTTGCTTATCCGTCGGAGAGTTCATACATGAATCGTCGTGCCATCTTTGTTGTCGTGTGTCTCGTGCTGATCGCAGCCTTTTCAGCCGCCGTCCTATTCAAGCCACAGCCCCAGCAGCCTCAAAAAACGGCCACCACCGGCGAAAAGTCTGTTGCCGCTGCCGAACCGATCGCGAACCAACAAGCATTGGTACGCTTCCATTCGCCCACATTCGGGCCTGCCGACGCACCGGTGATCATCGTTGAGTTTTTCGACCCCTCCTGCGAAGCCTGCCGGGCGTTCTACCCGATCGTGAAACAGATACTTGCTGAGTATCCAGGCCAGGTGCGGCTTGTTTTGCGGTACACAATGTTCCATCAGGGTTCCGAGGAAGTCTCCAGAATTCTGGAAGCAGCTCGCCTGCAAGATGTCTATGAACCGGTGCTGGAAGCTGTGTTGGAGGTGCAGCCGGCCTGGCACGACGACCCGAAGGTTGCCAAGGCATGGGGAGCGGCCGAGGCAGCCGGTCTGGACCTGTCCCAAGCCCGTGAGGATATGCAATCCGAACGGATAAGCGCCATCCTTGATCAGGACATGCAGGACGTCAAAACCATCGGTGTTCGGGGCACCCCGACTTTTTTCGTGAATGGCCGCCAACTCACGGAGTTTGGTCCCAAACCGCTACTTCGTCTTGTTCAGGAGTCGCTCCCAGACGCACAGAAATAGTCGACCGGTGTCGAACAAAACACGGATGGGCTTGATGCCCTCCACCGTCAACTGAACTCAGAAAATTGAGGACTCACGGAAATGCCAGATCTTGCGACATGGGGAATGCTGGCTGCTTTTTTTGGCGGCCTGGTGTCATTTTTCTCACCCTGCACTCTGCCGCTGGTTCCGGGGTATCTATCGGTCGTTACGGGCGGCACTGTCACAGACCGTTCGAGTCGACTGCAATCTCTGTGGCTCAGTATCTGTTTTGTCCTTGGGTTCAGTGTAGTGTTCATCGCTTTTGGTGCCAGCGCTAGTCTGCTCGGTCAGTGGCTGATGGCCTACCGGCAGGAAGCCAATCTGGTGGCGGGCATTCTGATTGTGCTGATGGGGCTATTTATGCTGGGCTGGTGGAGCATGCCCGCGTTACAGCGCGACTGGCGCTTTGGGCAAACCCTTGAGGGTGGACGGCCCACGGCAGCGTTCCTTCTCGGCTTGGCCTTTGCCGTCGGGTGGACACCGTGTATTGGCCCGATATTGGGCGCTATCCTGGCTCTCAGTTCCACCCATGCGAATGCTGAAACCGGCATGCTGTACCTGGCCGTTTATTCGCTGGGGTTGGCAATTCCATTTTTGGCAACGGCTTTATTTATTAAGCACTTTCGGGCGCGAGTGCGCTGGATGAGCCGCTGGAGTCAGTCACTGAGAATCCTGGCAGGGCTGGTTCTGGTTGTTATGGGGGTAATGGTGCTGACGGGACAGATGACCCGGTTTGCATCATGGATGTTATCCGCATTTCCGGTACTCGGAAGACTCGGTTGATCCCGGGCAAATCTTTGCCCACAACTTAGCTGGCCGATAAGGCAGGAGAACTGAGCAGTGAACAGTGAACTCAAGACGTTCTATCTGACAGAACCGGCAGCAGCCGCTGATGCTGACAATCAGGGCGATGTCGCTACAGCGTTCAGACATCTTGAACGGGCTCATATTCTGAGCCAGAAGTTCGCGTTAGCGCACACGACAACACATTTGCGCATGCTCCGGCTTGGCTGGCACGCGCGCGATGCTCGCGAGGTTCTCGGTCAGCTGGCTCGGGCCTTCGCTGCGTTGCTGGTTTCACGAATCCGGGTTCCTGTCGGCAATACGGGACGTGCCAACGTCAGCGCATTTGAACCGATGGCGGTGCCGGAAGACTTGGCGATTGTTCTGGGACACCAGAATCCTTCCAACACGTAATTGAAGGACACCACTTGATGATCAAACCCTGCTTCCAACACCACGCAAAGCGCTTTGCATCCATTGCATTGATGATGCTGGCAATCCTCCTTGTTGGCTGCATGGGCGATGATCCGCCGGATTGGCACGGGACAGACATCAGCGGCGTGATGCCCAAGCTTGAATTCGATTTGATCGACAGTCAGGGAACACGGGTTTCAGGCGATGATTACAGTGGTCAGGTACGAATGCTGTTTTTCGGATTTACCTCTTGCCCTGATGTTTGCCCCACTGCTCTGCAAAAACTCAGCCAGGCCGTCAGCGGGCTGAGCACGGAAAATCAGGAGGAAGTACTTACGTTGTTCGTCAGTGTCGATCCTCAGCGCGACACACCCGAACGCCTGGCGGAGTACGTCAATTTTTTTGGTGACAAAATCATCGGGCTGACCGGCAACGCCTCTGACCTCCGCACGCTTACCCAGCGATACCGGACGACGTTCGGGCATGAAGAACCGGACGCAGAAGGTGACTATGCCGTTACTCACAGCGGTGCAGTCTATGTGTTTGATCGTGAGGGTAATCCTCGCCTGCTTATCCGGCCGGAAGATTTAAGCGCTCAATCCATTCGGCAGGACCTTGTTGGCCTGCTTGAAGAGGATTACTGAATGACTGGAGGCTCTGGAGGAAAGCTCTGACTCGAATGTTCGCTTTTGTTTAGGTTCGGACAATTTATGATTGCACTACGCAAAAAGACGATGAAATAGACGGTTCAACGGTTGTTAGACAAAGGTGGGTAACTTCACTCCGAGAGGGTTGCATTCCGCGAGGTCCGGGTTCGCTTTAATGCGGGTCCCCATGATGTAGTCGAACCAGGGACGGGTGACGCACCAGTTGGCGTCCCAATTGGTGTTCATATGGTGATTGTAATGCCAGGGAATGGCCTTCTTTCCCACTCGGGTTCCTCATAGACTTCGTCGCGGTAATCCTTGGTGCGCAAGATCTTGTGATGCTGCCAGTGGCTTTTCTTGGACTTTGCCTGCCATTCTCGGGGCATTGTTGGCTTTGATTGCAAACTATGTGCTGTTTCGGTCTGCGGGACGGTGATCCAGCTTATTGGTTCAATGGTCAATGTCCTACAAGGAAGCAGGACAATATTGGGCATTGCTAAACGGCAGGTTTTGTTAACGTCCGCCCCCTTGGACGGGCCATCTACATGGTCGACATTCCTGGAAAACACATTAAGGACTTCCTGCTGTGAGCACCCCAACCGATACTTCTTACGACACCCCTGTTATCCCGAGAAAAGTTCCGGCCGGCCCACCACTGAACTGGATTTCGGCGGCGGTGCGACTGCTGCGCAGTAACTGGGGCGTGATTCTGCCTGCCTATCTGCTGGTGTTTCTTGTTCCGGCGCTGATTCAATATGGTGCGATGGAGATGATTTCCGGTGGCAGTGTCTTTGGCACCGTGGTGCTGGTGATTGTCAGCATTTTCGTAACGCTGCTACTCAACGCCGGTATGGTGGCTCTGTTCCACAGCGCAGCCGAGGGGACTCCCCGGTTTACCCAGGTGTTTTCCGGCTTCAGCGGGCACACGATACTTCATACTTTCCTGATGGTAGTGATGATGATTGTCGTCGGCATTGTACTGTCCGTTATTGGCTACGTGATCGCAAGTATTGCCGATTTTTCGTTTTCATCTGTTAGCCGCTATGGCATGGGTGGTTTCATGGATGATGGCTTCGGGCCCTCAGCAGGTATTGCTGCGATTCTGCTCATGTTCATTGCAGTGCTTGGCGCGCTGGTTCTGTTCGGTGCGTTGTTCTTCTATGCAATCCCGTTGATTGTGGTTGCCAGACAGGGGGCTTTAGAGGCTGTTCGTAACAGCCTGCGCGCGTGCTTCAAGAACTTGTTTGTACTGCTTTTCTTTGCTGTAAACGCGATGGTTGTTACTCAACTGGTACTGTTCCCCACGTTCGCAATTGGTGCTTCAACCGCATCGGTTATTGGCATGACGGTGATTACAATTGTCGTGTCATTTGTCTGGGGGGCGGTTCTCGCGGGCGCGTATTATCTTTCGTTCCGGGATATTCTTTTGGGCAAAGGTGATACCGAAGCAGGCAACGCTATCGAAGCCACTGTTCCCGCCTGAAGCGACCCAAAAACAAGCTATTGGTGGGTGTGCCAACACCCACCCAACCTGGCGAAGCGCGCATCTGTTCAGATTGATCATTTTACCTGCGCTTTCCGCCAGGGCCTGCCACTGCACGCTTTGCACTGCCTATCCTGTCGTTGCCAACAACGTTATCCACAGATTCTGTGGGCAAAACCAATCAGCCCTGTTGGTTCATCCCTAGCTGTGGAAAACACTTGTTCAAAAACCGGTTCATGGGGTTCTCGATGATCGAGGGCAGGTTGATACCCAAAGGGTTGGACTCGGCAAGCTCCGGATTTGCTTTGATACGGGTCCCCATGATGTAGTCGAACCAGGGACGGGTGACGCACCAGTTGGCGTCCTGATTGGTGTTCATATGGTGATCGTAATGCCAGGGAATGGCCTTCTTTCCCCACTCGGGTTCCAGGTGAGAGCGCCGGTGCACATAGAAGTACCGGCCAGCCGCGTAGTAGGTGCCCAGTGTAAAAAACGGGGCTACCGGTAGCGCCAGAGAGGTAACCGCAGTGAGCGCAAGCAGGGAGGTGACTTCGTTCCGGGTGCGCCAGTTGGAAAACCCTTCTTCATAGCCTTCGTCGCGGTAATCCGTGGTGCGCACGATCTTGTGATGCTGCCAGTGGCTTTTCATGGACTTCGGTACCGGGCTGTATCTGGGTTTTCCCGGCCGTGGGGTCCCGTGGAGGATGTATTTATGGGCATACCATTCAACGCCGTTGGCAAAAATCAGGGCGACCGGAAAGCCAATCATGAATCACCTCTTTCAGAGCGTGGCTGAGTTTTCATCGTGCCATAGCCGCCTTGAATTTCTGAGCTCATTTGCGTCAGCTTGTCAGGCCCCGTTGGCGGAATCGGACAACCTGATCAAATTGCCTCCAACATTGGGCGCCCCAGGGATGACGAGGGTCGGGCGAACCTGTCCTGAGACTTCGCACAGAGTTATCCACAGATTCTGTGGGCAAACCGCTGAGTGATCCGCAGCTGTGCAGGTTCGTAATTCCCCGTAGTTGGGTGCAATCGCTTAAGAGTTCCGGTAGTGTCGCGCCCTTTTTGCCCCAAGGACCCATTCCCAATGACCGCCGAGACTATCCCTAAACCCAAGGCAAGCGAGAGCGTCTGGAGCGACAGTGATCCCGTTGTGCTGGTTCTGACCATTGGCTTTATTCTGCTGTTTGTTGGTGCTTCTGTTGTCGATGCCGATTACGTGGCTGACCTGATTGGTCACGGTTTTTCGTGGACCGCAAAATATCTTGGTTCTTTTTTCCAGCTGTTCCTGCTGCTCACGTTTTTTGTGGCGGTTGCCACGGGCGTAAGCGGTGCCGGTCGGGCCAGGATTGGAGGGCTGGATGAGCCGGAGATTGGCCGGTTCCGCTGGCTATCGATGATCATGTGTACGTTGCTGGCCGGTGGCGGAGTCTTCTTCGCAGCAGGTGAGCCGGTCTATCATTTTGTGGTCACCCCGCCGGCGTTCGACACCGAGGCAGCGTCCCCTGCCGCCGTTGCACCTGCGCTTGCCCAGTCATTTATGCACTGGGGGTTTCTAGCCTGGGCTGTGCTTGGCTCACTAACGGCCATCGTGCTCTCGCGCGCGCACTACTCACAAGGGCAGCCACTGCAGCCACGGACGCTGCTTTATCCCGTGCTAGGCGAGCGTGTTGTCAGCGGGCGCCTGGGTGGAGTGGTGGATGCTGCCTGCGTGATCGCAGTGGTTGCCGGCACCGTGGGCCCGATCGGCTTTCTGGCGACACAAATGAGCTTTGGATTGCATGAGCTGTTCGGTGTCTCCGATGGCTACGGTACTCAGCTCATGGTTCTGGCTGTGCTGGCAGGGGTATACATGACATCCGCAATGACCGGGCTGCATCGGGGTATCCAGCTGCTCAGTCGTTTCAACGTCATCCTGGCGCTGGTTATTGCCGGCGTTATTTTTGTGTTTGGCCCCACGCTATTCCTTACGGATGTCTACCTGCAATCCATGGGCGAATATCTGGGCTCGTTTTTTTCCATGGCGACCATGACAGCACAGACGGCGCCCGATTGGTGGATGAAGTGGTGGACGGTGTTTTTCTTTGCCTGGTTTATTGGCTATACCCCCTTGATGGCAGTGTTTGTATCGAGAATCTCACGGGGTAGAACCATCCGTGAAACCATCATGGCAGTCGCCATACTGGCACCCATCGCCACGACCATCTGGTTCACGTTGCTGGGTGGCTCTGGCATATACCATCAGCTGTCCGGCACGTTTGATTTGACCGACGCTTTGAACAATTTCCGGTTTGACGTCGCCACATTGACGGTTGCGCAGGCACTGCCGGGAGGCACCTGGATGGCGGCCGCAATCCTGTTGCTGACCACCATCTTTGTGGCGACAACCGGAGATTCGATGAGCTACTCCATTGCGATGGTGGGGGCCGGCCATGACGAGCCGCAACCCTGGATTCGCGTTTTCTGGGGTGGCGCCATGGCACTGATGGCCGCGATTCTTCTCTATATGGGGGCCGGTCAGATTGGGGTGTTGCAACAGTTCATTGTGATCACAGCCATTCCGGTGTCGTTGATTATTCTCCCTTCTCTGTGGACCGGTCCCCGGGCCGCAGCAGCCCTGGCGAAAGAGCAGGGGCTGGCTTAGGTTTTTACTTTTCCCCTCAGGGATTTGATCTCTCCACGGCGGGTTTTGTTATCCACACGCCGCCGTTGGGAGGATTTCGTCGGCCGCGTTGGCCGGCGGGCTTTTTGCGGTTTTACTGCCTCCTGAATGAGAGTCTTGAGTCGGTTCAGCGCGTCCTCTTTGTTCTGCTCAAACGTGCGGAAAGACTGCCCTTTGATCACAATCACGCCGTCTTTACTGATGCGCTGGTCGGACAATGCCATCAAACGTTCTTTGTAAAACGGCGGCAGGGTGGAATGCAGGATGTCGAACCGGAGGTGTACGGCAGAGGCAACCTTATTCACATTCTGACCGCCGGCCCCCTGGGATCGTATCTGCGTAATCTGGATTTCCCAGTCTGCCAGTTCGACGGCATTGGATAATTTCAGCATAGTGGCACGTGTTGAGAGCTCGGATTCGAGTGTTTACGAGTATCATCCTACGCAATCCGGCAACCAATCAGAAGCGATGAACACAGGGAGACACCGAATGAAGGTGATGGTTTTAGGCGCTACCGGCCTGACCGGAGGCATGGTGGTGGAGAAGCTCCTCGAGCAGCCGGAGATATCGACTGTGATCGCTCCGGTTCGCCGGTCGATGGTCGTGGAAAATCCGAAACTGGAGCAGCGCTTCATGGATTTTGATGCGATGGAGGCTCAGCCTGACGCTTTCCAGGTGGATGTCCTGATCTGTTGCCTTGGAACGACCCTGAAAAAGGCAGGCTCCAGAGAAGCCTTTCGCAAGGTCGATCATGACTATGCATTGAAGGCAGCTCAGATGGCCCGTAACGCCGGTGCACGGGCATTGATTCTGATGTCGGCCATCGGAGCATCTTCGCAATCCCCGGTTTTCTACAATCGAGTCAAAGGAGAGCTTGAGGACAATGTCCGGGCGCTGAAATTTCCTTATCTTGCGATCTACCACCCGAGCCTGTTGCTGGGGCAGCGCAAGGAGGCTCGAACGGCCGAGGCTCTTGGTGTGGCCGTCATGCCGGTTGCGAATCGGGCGTTGATCGGGCCACTGAGAAAATATCGGGCGATTGAAGCGGAAGCCGTAGCGTCGGCCATGGTCAACGAGCTCGAGACCATTAGCGGAATCACTTCGGGCGGTGCAGTGGTGAGAGTGTGGGAGTACGACGATATCTTAACGATGGGCAATCGTCGCTAATGCTGTCCTTCACCTGATGTAAAATCCGGGTCACTGTTCCCGAGCGATCGATGAGGTTGATCAATGAAATATGTACTTTTTCCTTTTCTGGTGTTTTCCGTACTCATGGCGACAGGGTGCAGTCGCCCGGAATCGCCCCAGGAAGTATCGGAAGCGTTTTGGCAAGCTGTACTTGAAGAGGATGCTGAAGCGGCCGCAGATTATTCAACCCTGGTCGATGAAGCGGCATTCGATGGTTTTGAACAGCAATGGCAGAACGTGAGCATTGAGTGGGGGCGTGTGGTCATTGATGACAATCTGGCCCGGGTAACCACCACCCTGAGTGGTCTGGAGGGCCAGAACGAAGCCACGGAGTCCTTAACCTATCTGGTACGTAAAGGTGACGACTGGCTGGTGGATTATTATCGCACCGGCGATGCCCTGAAACAGGGCCCGGTTTGGGGAAGTCTTGTTGGGCAGCTGGAAAAACTGGGTGAAGATCTCAAGAGTCGCTGGGCAAATCAATCCGATGAGATGGCGGTAGAGCTTGAGAGGCTGGGGCGGGAGTTGCAGCAACAGGCCCAGAGTATGAATGAAGATATGTCGGCGTTGCCTGAAGAGTACGGTGACCAGCTGAGCCAGCATCTGGAAGAGCTGTCTGAATCCCTGCGGGAAGCGCTTAAATCTACCCCATCTGCAACGCCGCAGGACAGACGTACCTTGAACGAAACGGTAATCAGGCTTGAAGACCAGCGGGAGCAGTTGTCTGAAGTCAACTTGAAGACGCTTGCGGAGAGCACCGCGACCGCCGCCGAAGCCCAGCTGCAATTGGGCGAATTGAGCGAGGAGTTTGCGGCCTACAAGGCGGAATGGCGGCAACGTGTTGTCGACATGCAAGCAGAAATGGCTGAGTTTCTGGAGAATCTGAAGACCCGCTGAGCCCAGGGGCGCCTCGCCCTTCTTTAGTGCATATTTTTGATGGCGCACCCCGATGGTGCGCCTCTCTCATCGTTTGAATCCGGCAGTTGCTACTTCCCTTCAGGTTTTGACCGGTCCGCCGGTTCAGGCCCGCTCTTTGCTTAGCTTCCTTCTGAAAGCAGGTATGTTTGCACCACCTCGTTGTAGTGCAGGCATGCAGTACCGATTGAGGAAGGCGCGCTATGACTTTACGCAGTGATTCCATGAACCTTTCATCCGATGAGCGGGGTTGGTTGCCCTGGTTTGGGGCCACAGGTAAGTTGCGGATGGGATGGTCCTGTTTTTTGAACCGCCAGCAATATGCAACGAATGAAGAGATATTCGAGAGCATCGCGAAAACCCGTCGCGAAGCGCTGATTAACTGGGCAAATGGCAAGTGGGCCTTCCTTGAGGGGCTTGCGGCACGACTTGAGGGTAGCGAACACGATAGCATTTCAGAGGTACTGGATTCGGCCGTTACGCGCCTCCGGGAAATTTCCGAGCTTTTCGTTGTGAAAGAAGATGGCTCTGTTGTCGCCTCGACGGTGACCGGCAGAAACGGAGCCGCAGGCCTCATGCCCGCGGCCGTGCAACGAGGGGTGAGAGAGCGGTTCCTCCACGGGCCCTACAGTGACCCGGTCACCTTGCAGCTTGGTGCCACAACTTCCAGATTTCATGACGATGTCACGCTGATGTTCTACCAGCCGGTCGCTCTTGCTGGCAATCAGGCAGCGGCAGTCTGTGCCCGGGTTCCGAACGATGTCATGAGTGACCTGATTCAGCGCGAGGCCGGGCACATTTTTGAAGAGTCTGGCGACAACTACATTTTCATGATCGACAGTCAGTTTGATCCATCGATCAGACCGGGAGTTGCCCTGTCGCGCTCGCGGTTTGAAGACGCTACCTTCAGTCACGGCGACAACCTCAAAGACGGAATCCGTACGGGCTTCGGTACAGTACGGATTCGGGAACACACCGAATTCGAAATACGTTTTACCGACCCGGCTACGGGGCAGTTGCACCCGGGGGTACGGGAAACCATGGCCCGTGGTGAAAACCTCTACGTTAAGTACCCCGGCTATTCCGACTATCGCCATATACCGGTGATTGGCAAGGGCGTGACCTTCCAGTTACCCGGGTCTCCTGATCGTTGGGGCATGATGTGTGAAGGCGACCTGGAGGAGGTGTATCGGAAACGTTCGGTCAGCTATCGACTGACGGCGCGGCTCGGGGTCCTTATGGCGCTTATCTGGGCAGCCAACGTAGCGGTTTCGGCAAGCGGTGCTCCTCTGTGGCTGGAAGCCTCCGTGAACGCGATGGTTGCGCTCCTGGGGCTTGTCATCTTCCGGGCAAGTTCCGCCAAGCCATTGGCAGATAGCCTGTCATCACTCGCGGATGTCATACGGAACATTGCCGAAGGAGGCGGGAATCTGCGCCAGCGTCTCGATGTCGGCAAGACCAAGCGGGATGAGAGCGGGGATCTCGCGCGCTGGATGAACAGCTTTCTGGATACCCTCGACGGCATGGTGGGGCAGGTCATCAGTCTTGCGGGTGAATCCCGCTCCGCCAGTGAACACCTTGTGGGTCAGAACCGCCAGGCGGATGAAAAGATTCAGCAGGTGGTACACGACATAGAGCAGATGCTGAAGGGCGCTGATCTGCAGCAGAACGAAATCGAAAATGCCTCGACCACAGCGCAGGAAATGCGAGTTAGCATGGAAGATGTGGTGGCTCGTGCCAAAGATCAGTTTGCCCGTGTCAGCCGTGAAACCGAGAGCATTCGCGACGTTATCGTGCGTTCGGCCGAGGGTATTCGCGCCGCGAGTGAACGCACGGACGAGATCGGCAAGGCGGCTGAAATGATTAACGACATTGCTGCCCAGACCAATCTTCTAGCGCTCAATGCAGCCATAGAAGCGGCTCGGGCTGGTGAGGCAGGGCGGGGATTTGCAGTCGTCGCCGATGAGGTCCGGCAACTGGCCAGTCGGACAGCCCAGGCCACGACGGAAATTGATGAGCGTCTGTATCGGGTGCGGGAAGAAACTCAGCGCGCCGTAACCACAATGGAAGAAGGCATGGCAGAGATGGAGGCCCGTCTGGCTCAGGCCCGGGCGGCGTCGGATGACAACGCAGAGCTGCATCACATGGTCGACAAGCTCTTCCGGGCGATCTCGGGCATCGCGGAAACCAACGCTGTTCAGAGTTCACAGACCAGTGGCGTTGCTGACAGCGTAAGCTTCATGACGACGGTGATCGCGGGTTTGACGGCGAGTTCGGAAATGACGCACGTTTCGGCAAACAAGCTGAAAAACCTCACCGGTCAGTTTCAGGTGAGCAATGCGTAAGCTGCTGGCCCCGCGTTAGCCTGAGAGCTGGCGGGGCCGGCAAAAGCCACTTGGCGATCAGAGCCCGTAAGAACGCGAAATGGTGTCTATCTCACCGCTTTCCTGCATAGCCTGGTAAGCCGTATTAAGGGCTTTGATCAAGTCGGGATCAAAGTCCTTGTTAATGGCCAGATACATCGGGGTTTCGCGGAAAACAAGAACTGCCTCAAGGCCGGTCACGTCGGAGGCATCGGCGGCCAGGTAGGGGCCTGCCAGGCCATCGGCCACCCATAGATCGATCTGATCCTGTTCCAGCCGCTTGGCATTCAGTCCATTGTTGGTTATGGCGGAAACGTCGAATCCTTTGTCTTCCAGGTATCCCGTCATCACATCGCCTTTGTAGCCACCAATACGGTAGTCACGGGCATCCTCAAGATCGTCCAGTTTGATGCTGGAGCCGGGCTTGGCAAACAGGGTCCACTTGATGCTGGAGAGTGGTCCCACCCATTCAAAGAAGGGCTCCCGTTCGTCTGTCTTGGATACGCAGTAGATACCATGGTCTTCGTGCCGTTGAGCGCGGTTCATGCCATAGCTGAGGTCTCGCAGCTTGATGCTGTAGTCGACCTTGGCATTCTCTAGAACAGCTTTGAGCACATCGGTGCAGAGGCCGGTGATTTCGGATTCTGAATGGGCAAAGGGCTGACCGCTGGTGGTCATGTTATAAGGAGGATATTGTTCGGTGTAAACGCGCAGTTGCTCGGAAGCGGTGGCACAGCCGGCCAGAACGAGCATGGCAGCGAGAAGTCCGAGTTTCCCTTTCATGAGGATGCTCCGTTTTCGGTTCAGAATTTGGGAGTTCACTATGGTATTCAACCGGTGTTCAATGAGGCAGCTCGGATTGTTCTTCTTTACAATGGCGCGCCACTCTGTTTTAAGGATTTGTAATGAAGATGCCCGTTGTCACAGTAACGCTGGTTTCTGCCGCATTGCTCTACGTATTGTGGGACCAGACCAGGGGAACCCCGGCTCCGGCCAGTGCAGAGCGTTTCAGTAACCTGGCGACCAGCCCTGCAAGCCGGGGGGAGGTACTTGATTTTGTTGTCAGCCGGGTTCCCGTTTTTTGCAGCGAGGCGACGGGACGGGATAGCGGGGAGACATTCAACGATTGTGTGCAGCGAGCAAACAGTCGATCCTCATCCTGCCGGCGAACGATGGTCGGCCAGTTTCCGGATAACGTGATGTCGGAAGCGGTATTCCGGGATCTGTCGATTACCATGATCAATTGCCTGGTGCCTCAATCCGGGGTGGTGCAACCCTGAAGTAACGACAAGACAAGGAAACGTCCATTGGAAGCATTACTCTTTCTCGTTATCGGAGCTGGCGTGCTGCTGGTGCCTGTGGGCTCACTTCTGGGCTTTCTGGCGTTCCGGCAAAGAGACCGTCACGCCTCCCGGGTCGAGGATCTGGCTCTGGAAGTCGCCGACCTCCGGGCAGAGGTTTCCAGGCTTCGCGATACCGGGGTTTCTCTGCCGGATCCGGTGACGCCGGCCACCCCGGATGTGCCGGCGGATGTCGGGTACGTGCGGGAGCCAGCAAGTTCGGTGGCAGAAACGACAGACGCAGAGACATCTCGGGAGCCGGTCGCGGAAGACACAGCAATTGCCGTTCCCGTGAATCGGTCGGATGCTCTGGTATCCCGTGGCGTGGCGGCATTCAAAGCCAACTGGATGGTCTGGATTGGCGCGCTGAGTGTCAGTCTTGCCGGGATCTTTATGGTGAGCCATTCGATTTCCGCCGGACTTATCGGACCAGTGCATCAGTTGCTGATGGCGTTGTTGACCGGGTTGGGGCTGCATGCAGGCGCGGAATATCTTCGTCGGCGTCACATGGGTTCGGATCAGGTCTTTGCAGCACTGACCGGCGGTGGCAGTGTCACACTCTATGCAGCCTTGTTGGCGGGCGTTCATCATTATGGATTGATCGGGCCCGTACCGGCGCTTTTCGCGCTGGCACTGGTTTCCGTCGCGACCATGTTTCTGGCGCTTGTGCATGGCCCATTACTGGCCATTATGGGGCTATCGGGTGCCTATCTGGTGCCGCTGCTGGTCGGGGGCGAAGGCGGAAGTGCCGTCTTTGTGCTGAGTTACAGCGTTGTGATCACCGTCAGCTCCCTGCTGTTGATGCAGTATGTCTACCGTCCCTGGCTTTGGTTTGGCACCCTGGCCGGCGCCGGACTCTGGTGGCTTCTGGTTGCCGTTAGTGGACGCCACGGCCTGGCGGTGTCCTGTTATCTTCCCGTGCTTTTCCTGTTGTTTTCGGTCTTGCCCGGAGATGGCCTGCTTCCCCTGCAGCGTCGAAGAGACGCCTTGCTGGCAACACTGTTGGCCTGGGGAGCGTCTATTGCCTGGCAATCGACGGATGATCCCGCTTTTCTGGCGTGGCTATGGATGCTACCGGTCGCCGTATTGTTGCCCCAAAGCCGACAGCGACTGTGGTTTTTGCCCTGGGCCGCGGTGTTGGCCACGTTTGCCGGCTGGCTTGTCTATTCTGCCGATCTGAGTCAGGACGTTCTGTTCAGGCCGTTGGGACAGAGTTTCCAGCAGCCCTTCATCACCTATCTGATTCTTGCCTCTGTGCTGGTGGTATTGAGCGTCCTCTGGCAGTGGCGGACGCAGCTGGAGCTGAGGCGGTGGGCGTCGCTGGCGATGCTGGCGCCCGTTATCTGGCTGTTACTGGGGTGGTTGCTTGTTCAGGGCGGGCAGGCTGCAGGCAACTGGGCGTTGGTCGCGCTCCTGGCGGCGGCGGTCTATGGTGTCGTTGCCTGGCGCTTGGAGCACTCGCAAGGTTATCGCGTTGGCCTGGTCTGGGCGATACTGGCTGCCCACGCGTGCTATTCCATGGCGGTTGCCATGTGGTTGCAGGAAGCGTCAATGACATTGGCGCTGGCCACTCAGTTCGTCAGCCTGGTCTGGCTTGGACGCCGATACCAGGCGCCCGAGCTGTTCCTGATTCTCAAGGTTTTACTGGCCATTGTGGTGGCGAGACTGACCTTCAATCCATGGTTGCAGAGCTACGATGCGGGTGGGCATTGGTCCCTTTGGACCTACGGAGGGGCCACGCTGTTTGCTGGCGCTGCTACCTGGCTGGCCAGAAAGGAGGCCATTCGGCCCTGGCTGGAAGCTGTCACCTTGCATCTGCTGGTTCTGTTCCTGGGCGTGGAGCTTCGTTACTGGCTATACAATGGTGATATTTTTGCGCGGCAATATGGCGTCACCGAGGCGTCAATCAATACCGTGCTCTGGGGCGCTTTGAGCATCGTCTACGTTTTCCGGTCCAGGGTCGCGGGAACGCTGGGGTGGCTTTACCGGTTGCTGGCGAGGGCACTGACGGTGATCGCTGTTCTGAGTTATCTCGTTGTTGCCGTGGTGCACAACCCCTGGTGGACCGACGGCACTATTGGCAGTACTCCGGTATTCAATCTGCTGTTGCTGGCGTATGGCGCGCCGGTCCTTCTGGCTCTGGCCAGCGCTCGATACTCCGATCTTGTGCCCGTTCGCTGGTCTCTTTGTACGGCTGCAGTGGCTTTCGGGGTGTTCACTTTGCTCGAAATCCGGCATCTGTGGCAGGGCAGTGCGATGACTCTGTCCAGTGGAATGGGGGAGGGCGAGCTCTATACCTACTCGGTGATTGGTATGCTCTACTCGATTGCCGCGATCCTTTGGTCCACACGTAACCAGAGCGAACTGCTGCACAAGGCAGGAATGATTCTGCTTGGTCTGGTCATCGGCAAGATCTTTCTGGTGGATATGGCCGGGCTGCAGGGACTGTGGCGGGTTGCTGCCTTTATGGGGCTGGGGCTGGCGCTGCTTGGCCTGGCGTGGATGTACCGGCGAACCTCTGGCTCCGGGAAGGCGTCAGAATCCTGAGACCGTTGATCGGGATTTTGGCGTTGCCCATGACCGGTGTTCGCTATACAGTTAACAAACACTCACTTAATTCTGGCAGTAGATGAGGAAATCCAGGTGACAGAACTCGTAACTTACGAACTGAACGACGGCATTGCCACCATTACCGTGAACAATGGCAAGGCTAATGCTCTGAGCCATGAGGTATTTGACGCGCTGAATGCCGCGCTGGACCAGGCAGAGCAGGATAAGGCCATTGTCATTCTCACGGGCCAGCCGGGGATGTTTTCCGGCGGCTATGATCTCAAGGAAATGCAGAAAGGCCCGAAAGAGGCCATGGCGCTGGTTAAGGTGGGCTCTACGTTTACCCGTCGTCTGGCTGCATTTCCGCTGCCGGTTATTGCCGCCTGCAGTGGCCACGCCATCGCCAAGGGCGCGTTCGTTCTGCTTTCAGTGGATTATCGAATCGGGGTAGAGGGTGGCTTCAAGCTGGGCCTGAATGAAGTGGCCATTGGTATGACCATGCACCATGCGGGCATTGAGATTGCGCGCCATCGTATGCCGGCCCCTTACTTCTACCGCTCGGTGGTAAACGCTGAGATCTTTAACCCGGAAACGGCTATTGCGGCCGGCTTCCTGGATGAAATTGTGGCGCCGGAACAGTTGGCGGAGCGCGCCACAGCGGTGGCAACGCAAATGAAGCAACTGAACATGCGCGCCCACAAGCAAACCAAGCTCAAAACCAAGGCCGCTTATCTGGAGAAGCTGGACTGGTGCATTGAGCAGGATGCAGCCCACTTCGACGTACTGGGCTGATCCCTGCCGGGGCCACCTGTCTGGTGGCTCCTGTCGCTTCAGTTGGTTTCCCGGTAGTTCACCAGATCGTAGCGCTTCTGGTAACTGCCGTTTTCTCCCGCACACAGCAATCCCGCCTGGACCGGGCAGCCCTGATCGTCAAGCATCAAGGTGCCGATATTGCGGTCACTGGTCAGGAAGAAGTCGCTGTCTTCCGGCAGCAGGTAGCTTTCCTGGTTTTTGCCCAGTAACTCTCCGATCCTGTTGATGGCCCTCAAGCCGATATTCTCACCCATGGGTACGTTGTTGCAGGCGCTGCTGCAGATCTGCCAGAGAACGGGCCCCTGGCTGGTTTGACGTCTTCGGGCAAAGGCGTAGTGTACGTCGCCAGAGAAAACCACCACATGCTCAACACCGGGTAACTGACAGCAGGATGATTTCAGAGCCTCGAGCGATGCCGTGTCCGCACTCCAAGGTTCCCGATCCAGAGTGCGTTTGAACATGGGAAAATTCAGCTGCAGGTATTCGATATGACTGAACCCGTAGGTGGGGGTCGGTGAGACCACAATCAGCGTGCGACACTGATGAAACCCGGAGAGTCGCTGGCCCAGTTGCTGGATCTGCTGATCAGACATCAGGCCAAGGGAGTGTTTGCCTCGCTTGCTGAATTCCCGGTGCGTGCGGGTATCCAGCACCGCCACCGGCGGTGTCTGTTCCAGTTCGTAGCCCCAGTACCGCTCAAGCAACCAGTCCCATTCTTTGTGGTCGGCTGGCGTATCCTGTTCGAGAAGCGTTTTGAGTTTTGCCACTTCGGACTTCACCAGAGAGGGCTGATTGCCCCAGTGCTGGCAGAGGAAGTAAGTCTGCAGAGCGTTGATCAGCACGTACCGGCCAATGGGCGTGGTGCTCAGTTGCCGGGCGTTCTGTTTCGAGATGTTCCAGTCGTCGGTGACTTCATGGTCATCAAAGATCATGTAGGTCACCGTGTTGGCGAGCAGTTGGCGGACCTCCGAGCGGGCCAGATTTGCAAAGCCAGACAGATTACGGTGGTCTTCTGCGTGTTGTCTCTCCGTGTAGACATATTGCACCGGCGGGTTCCGGCCATCCCGGGTATTGGCAGGCTGTTTGGCAAGCCGTGGCTTGAGTTCGTCATGGCCCTGGAAGTCGAGGCCGAACTGGTGTCCGGCGCCTGAGAAGGCAAACAGGTACATGCTCAGGTATTCGGCCCGGGTCAGCAGGTGGGAGCTTTTGGCGCTGGAGCTGAATCCGTAGGGGCTTCGGGTTACCCAGTGACGGTCATCCAGTTTCGACAGCCGGTGCAGGTCTTTGCCCGCCGGCAGGTTTTTCAGATCATCGGCCAGTCCAAGGTGTTTCTGCAGCTTGCCCAGATAATCCAGCAGCAAGGGTGACACATCGTCGGCGTAGATCTGGTCGCCGGTCAGAAACAGCTGGCTTGGCCGGCTCTCCTTGCGAAGATTCTCCGCCAGCAAACGGGCGCCCCGGGCGAGTTGGTCCGGCTTTTTGTCTTGTCCCGGGGAGTGAGGGCGCCGGCAGGAGGCCTGAATGAAATGCCGATGTTCCCGGGGCAGGTAAACACTGGGCAGCTTGTCCGTGCCAGGGCAAAGTGTCGCCAGCAGCTGGCTGTCTCCAAAGGGCTCGCCATCCAGTACTATTTCATAGAAGAGCTCATTGGTTTGGTGATAAGGCTCGGCGTTGTCGAGGGGAAGGTCCGTCGACAGCATGCAGATATAGCAGTTATCGCCTGCTGGTATGAACTCGGCGTCGCAGTCTCTGGTAACTGGTGATGCTCTGGCATCATCCAGATAGGTATTCAGTTGAATGCTCTCGGGACGCTGGTCTAATACCAGCCATAGGTTGAGCACGGTGCGATTGGAGTGGCGTACGATAGGGCCGCAGATGATCATGGGAAACTCCTTTCCGGTATGTGAATCCTTTCGGGGGTAATGCCCGCTTTGTTGTTGTCATTAAAACGTGCAGTATATCTGATCAAATTAACCGCAGGGATCGCAAACGCAGTGTTTATGCCGCCTGTGATCGCATGTCCTTGCCTTGCTAACAAAGTTATCCACAGAAAGTGTGGGTAAACACACAAAGGAATGACCATTTCATGACCGATAAACCTGCAAAAGCTGTTTCTGCTTCAGCTATTGAAAAGCATGTGTATAAAGTGTTCCCCAACGACATGAACTCCCACAATACGGTGTTCGGGGGCATGATCATGGCGAAGTGTGACCGCTTGGCACTGGTGGTCGCGGAGCGGCACTCGGCCCATGTCTGTGTGACGGCGGCGGTGGATTCCATTCATTTTCGCGCTCCCGCCAAAGGCAATGACACCTTGTTGTTCAATCTGTCGTTGAACCGTAGTTGGGGCTCCTCCATGGAGATCGGTGCGAAAGTGGAGGCCGAGAACAGCTATACCGGCGAGACTCGCCATATTCTGTCTGCCTTCTTTACCTTTGTGGCACTGGATGAACACGGCAAGCCGGTGGATGTGCCCCAGGTAATCCCGGAAACCGAGGACCAGAAGCGCCGTTATGCCAAGGCACAGATACGCCGTGAGGGGCGTTTGCGCACCCGGGATGAATTGTCGAAGGCGAGTGGCTGAGGGCTATCGCATATTACCGCCAGTCGTGGTATACCAGCGCCCGTGATGACTAACTATTCTGGAACCGGATGTCATGCCTAAAGCAAGTGAAATCAAAAAGAATCAGGCGGTTGAATACGAAGGCCGCGTCTATTTCGTGAAGGATATCGAGCGCTCCGTGCCCCAGGGCCGTGCCGGAGGCAGCCTTTACCGGATGCGCATGTACGATGTGGTCACCAACCAGAAACTGGATGAGACCTTCAAGGACTCGGACATGCTCAATCTGGCCGACCTGGTGCGCCGGGAAGCGACCTTCTCCTACGCTGATGGTGATGAGTATGTGTTCATGGATACCGAAGACTTTACTCAGTACATGCTCAACCGCAGTGCCATTGAGGATGAGTTGCTGTTCATTACTGAGGACACCCAAGGGGTAATGGTGATTCTGGTCAGCGAAAACCCGGTGGCCATTGACCTGCCGCCGACGGTGGAACTGACCATTGAGGAAACCGACCCGTCCATCAAGGGTGGCTCGGCAACCGCCAGAACCAAACCCGCCCGCCTGACCACAGGCCTGGTGGTACAGGTTCCTGAGCACATTTCCACGGGTGACCGAATTCGCGTGAACGTGGAAGAGCGCAAATTCCTCAGCCGCGCCTGATGATATGGCAAGAGGTCAGCCGATTGAGCTGACCTCTTGTGCGCTGAGATGGCGGTAGCTGCCAGGCTCTAGCCCATCCACAGTCAGCCCGCCCATGCTTTCCCTGTGCAATGAGGTCACCCGGTTGCCCACGGCGTGAAACATGCGTTTTACCTGATGATAGCGACCCTCGTAGATCGTCAGCCGCACTTCCCGCTCTCCTAATGGCTCCAGCGACGCGGGCGAGGTTCTGAGTTGTTCGTACTCGAACCAGATGCCTTCCCTGAACCGATCCTCTGTCTCCGGTGAGATGGCGTAAGCCGTGGTTACCCGGTATACCTTGGGGATTTTAACCGCCGGTTCGGTCAGCCGTCGGCTCCAGACCCCGTCACTGGTGAGGATCAATAGTCCGGTGCTTGCCCTGTCCAGTCGCCCTGCGATGTGCACATGCGGCCGAAGCAATGGGTCAATCAGTTCCATAACGGTGGGATGCTGGTCATCCCGGGTGGCGCTCAGATAGCCCGATGGTTTATTCAGCATCAGGTAATACGAAGGGGCCGCGCTCTGGATGATTCGCTGGTCAACGCACACTTCACGAAACCGCGGGATGTCAAGGTCCGGATCATGGCAGCGCTCGCCATCAACATGAACACGGCCGGCGGCGAGCAGGGCCTTGGCCTGTCGGCGGCTAATACCGTTCTGATTGGTGAGTATCCGTAAGAGCTTCATGTTGTGCCCGACAAAAAAGGAGCTCCGAAGAGCTCCTGGTGTGCTGTCTGATTTGCCATCAGCTATCGGCTGTGTCGCCCTCCCAGCGGGCAATCTTCTCACGGTCCTGATCTGACACCACGTCTGATTCCAGTGATGCCCGTTGCTCTGGTGCAACCAGGCCCTGGGCAGCCATATCCCCGGTTCTGCGCGCTTCCTGCTCCTGGCGGATATAGTCGAGCCGCTGTTCCCGGTCGGCCTGCTTTTCGCTCTTTATTTCGTCGTTGCGGCGACGGAACTGGTCTTCCAGGTCGCCAACCACGCTGTTGATGAATCCATCGCATGGCGACAGGGACAGCAGATACCTCGGCTGCTCCAGGTTTTGCTGGCCAGAGACCGCAAACGTTGAGCTGACCGCTTCGGTTGCCAGAGCGAAGTAAGTGGCGTCGAAACTGAAGACATCCTGTTCACTGGACGCACTGTGACGGTCGGCGCCGCGGTAATGAGTTGCCCGCATCACCGTGCCTTCACAGTGCATATCGAACAGGTTGGACTTGAAGAAGATCTCGGCCCAGAACAGATGGCAGATTCTGGACAGTGTCCGGCCGAAGCCGAGCAATAGCAAGCTGGCAAGCAGGATGGCGGCAGTGGCGCCTGCGGGGATGAACAGCAGGTTCAATGCCTGGTCGACATCGAGCCGGGTAGCGCGAAGCTGATCCAGAGCGTAAACATGGTCCATCACGCGATCGGCACCCAGCCAGAGCAGCAGGGCACCCGCCAACAGGAGTATCTGGCCAGCGATGGTTCCGCTTGCCCGGGCCCAACGCAGGGATTTTGGCTCTTCGCGGTCTTCGACAACAGGTTGTATCTCGACCAGAAGGTCGCCGTTGAATTGCTCATTCTCCCGGTTGGCATCACCGGTGTCGTTGCTGTCCAGATATACCCGGTTCGGCAGCTCTTGCTGACGTTTTTGCATCAACACCAGGTCGCGCAGCGTCGTGAAAATCTGGCGTGGGTGCAGATCGAATCGCCAGCTGTTGTTAAGTTCAGAGCTGCTGGTTGCGATGGGCACCATGCCAATGCGTGCTTTGATTAAAACCACCGCAATGGCCGCTGTCGCCAGAGCACAGACGATAGTCAGGGTCAGCAGGGACCCGGTACGGAAAACCGGTTCAAGCAGGGGCATCAGGCCTGCCAAATCCTGGCGGGCACTGACGTGCAGACTGTCCCAGAAGCCAAGCCAGCCCTGGGCAGTCAGTATGGGCACCGCGATGGCACCGATGATCACCAGCGCCAGTCCCTTGCTGGTGGTCTGGCCCAGAGTGGTCATGTTACTGCGGGACAGCGGGTTACCGAGTTTGACCCACAACAGTCCCAGGTACACCAGCAATGACGCTTGCAGGATCAGTGAGATAACCGTGCTGCCAACATCCGCGCCTTCGGTGCCCGAGAACACCATGGTGACCACCAGGCTGGCCACCAGAAAGGCGGCGATGGCCACGAAGCTCTTGGTCAGTTTCATGGCCAGATTCTGAGCGACGTTGCGAATTGGCCAGGGGGTGACAATCAGGTTGGGAAAGACCGAGTGAACCGCCCGGGCGAACCAGCCGGTGGGCTCGATAAAGGTCGGATTGCTCTTGCTCATGAGCATGTTGTGGAGCATTTTGGAGTTATACAGGGTCGGCTCGCGTTCGTTCACGGCTTCACGGGCAACGTTTTTGGCCAGTGAGGCCGGTGCGGCGCGGCCCACGAAGAAACGCATGACCTGGAACAGGCCTCCGCCCAGCGCCTTCAACCCGCCCGTTACAAACAGGCCTCCGATCAACAGGTTAACCCAGGCCCTGGGTTTGTCGGTACCAAGCAGAGGTTGAATCTGAAACAGGAGATAGACGCCAATCGCCAGCAGAATTGCACCACGAATGGACCGGACCAGCCCTTCGAACCGGAATGGATTCCGGATGTTGAGTTTTTGAGCTCCGTACTCAAATGCCATGCTTTGTTCCTTTACATGAGTAAGAGAGGGTGTAGAGAGGCGCAGAGTTTAGCCTGAAAACTGTGAACAATTACCGGCAATTACATAAAAAAATGTAAAACGGAGTAAGATTTTTCGTGGTCGGTAGAGGGCGGATTTTATAAGACCCGGATTTTTTTCATCAGCGCTGGCCATCCAACCGGCAGTTGTTCTTCCAATGCCTTGAGGACTGCGTCGGGTATCTGCCAGGGATCAAACGCCCGATTACAGCCATAGATAACCCAGTTGTTGGTTTTGCTTTTGAAGGTGAGCAGACACGGGAACTGGCGTTTCAGCTCGCGCAGCAGATTACCGTCCGGCTCCGGCATGCGGTGATAGTTAAGAACGAGCCAGCCGTCAGGTTTGAGTGCCCGGGCACAGGCCTTGATGAACCGGCGTTGGGCTTGAAGGGGCGACATCCGGTCTGCGCTGTACAGATCCGTGACAATCATGGCGGTGCTGGCCACCGGAAGCGTTTCCAGTGTGTGCCAGGCATCAGCGACGGTGACATGAAGGCGCTCATGTTGTGGGAACGAGAACCAGTCCCGTGCGGTCTCGAACACTTTTTGACGCAACTCCACCACATGAACCTGACTGTCGGGTAACAGGCGGTGTATGCCGTGGGCGACGACGCCTGCGCCCAAACCAAGCACAGTGATGTGGTCGGGCCTGGCGAAAGCAATGGGTAGCAGCATGGCCCGGCTGTATTCGTGGACGGGAACATGGGGTGCCCGACGCAGAATTTTGCTTTGCTCAAACACGGAATCAAAACTGAGAATCCGGTGTTTGCGATCATCAATCACCAGAATATTGCCGTAGCGGTCGTTGGCGACATGCACGATATCGCCCTTGATATCGGGCCGTTTGATGATGGTGCCCATCAGTTGGCGGCGTAGCGCTGGTGCAGGATACCTACACGTTCCACGTAGGCTTTGGTTTCCGCGTAAGGCGGAATGCCCCTGTAGCGGCCAACGGCGCCGGGGCCGGCGTTATAGGCGGCGGTCGCCAGGCGAGTGTCACCATTAAAGCGTTTGAGCATTTTGGCCAGATAGTCGACACCGCCGCGGATGTTTTCGCTGGCCTCCAGCGGGTCTTTTACGCCCAGTTCCTGTGCCGTCCCCGGCATCAGCTGCATCAGTCCCTGGGCACCGACGGGTGAAATGGCCTTGGGGTTGAAGGCAGACTCGGCATGGATAACGGCTCGCACCAGGGCCGGGTCAACATTGAATTCAGCTGCCGCGGTCTGGATTTCACTGCGGTAGGGGCTCAGGAACAATGGCGTTTTGTGCCAGTCGACGTTGGATTCCGGGTCACAGGCGTAGCAGTGGAAGCGGATAACATCGAAGTCGGCGTTGCCCGGGCGCTGACTGCTGTAGGCCACGACACCGTGCTCGTCGGTGTAACGATACACGGTTTCACTCTTGGTGGAGGCTCGTGGCTGGCTTTTGCTTTTCACATTGGTGAATTCCACCCGTCCGTCCGGATGCACGATGCGTTTGATGCTGTCGGCATGGGCCGTCGCTGCCGCGAGAAGGAGTCCGGTGACAAGGGCAATGGTGACTCTAGTCGTCAGGGATGTACCGCTGAAATTCATCAAGAACCCGAAGCATAGTTTCTGAATGACACACTACGTCTATTATCGCGGTAGATGGCCGTTCAAGTGTAGGAGTTTCGTGCCTTCATGATACCGATTGTTCATGGGGTCACAAACTGGCCGTTGTCTTCAGGCATCGACAGCACTCGGTCCGGCCGGCGGCGGAATTCGCTTGCCCGACCAGTTCTCCAGCAGCCGGCAGGCAACCAGGTCGCCGGTCACATTGATGGCGGTTCGGCACATATCCAGAATTCGGTCCACGCCCATGATCAAGGCAATACCTGCGGCTGGTACACCCACCGATTGCAGTACCATTGCCAGAATGACAATGCCAACCCCCGGGGTAGCCGGCGACCCTATGGAGGCACCCACTGCCATGGCGACCACCAGGGCCATACTGCCAACACTGAGGTCGATGCCGTAGACCTGGGCCAGGAAAACGGTCGCGACGGCCTGATAAAGCGCAGTGCCATTCATGTTGATGGTGGCGCCCAGGGGGACTACAAACTGGGAAACCGAGGGGCGCACTCCCAGTTTGTCCTCTGCGGTACGGATAGACAGGGGCATGACAGCGGCGGAGCTGGAGGTTGAGAATGCCAGCAGCAAGACATCACGGGTATCCCTCAGGAACTGCAGTGGCCGTACACCTGCCAGCAGTTTGAGAATGACCAGATAAAACCCCATCAGGACGGCGAGGCCGAACAGCACCGTTGCCACATAGGAGGCCATGCCAATCATGGCACGAAAACCCAGGGTAGTTGTGAGTTGCGCCATCAGGCCAAACACGGCATAGGGCGCAAGGCGCATGGCCCAGCGAACCACGGTCATGCAGATTTGCTGCAGTGAATCGAGCAGGTCCAGCATCGGTTTGGCTTTGTCGCCCGACATACTCACCAGCGCAACGCCGATGATGATGGAGAAAATCACCACCTGCAGCATCTGCCCTTCCACCATGGCGTCCAGGGGGTTACCGGGCAGAAGTCCAATCAGTGTCTGGGGGAGGGCGTCCAGGCCGGGGATGTCGGCGGCCACCGGCGCGGCATCGGCTGGCGGTGTGGTCAGCCCGGTCATCAGATCCCCCGGGTTAACCAGGCCGCCCACCCAGAGCCCGATGGTGGCCGCAATGGCGGTTGTAATGACAAAAAACAGGGTAACCCGGGTCCCCATTTTCCGGAGTTGTTCCAGGTTGTCGCTGGCGGCCAGTCCTCGCACCACCGAGGCAATCACCAGTGGTATGACGATCATCTGTATAGTGGCGAGGAAGAGTTGCCCCGGAAACGCCAGCCAGTTGCCGATCAAGGTGCCTGTTTCCGGTTCGACCAGGCCGACCGAAGGACCAAGCAGTGTGCCCACCACCAGACCAAGCCCCATGCCAATGAGCACTTTAAGCCAAAGCCTGCCTTTGACCAGTGTGGCCAGGTAGACGCTCAGATGGCGCAGCGAGCGAGGTGCATTGTCGGTGGTCTGAGCTGGTGTGTTATCCATGATCAACGTGTCCGTGTTGCCGTTTTTCTGTGTCGGTGACAGGCAGAGATCGGGCCTTTGAAGACAATAACCATAGGATAGTCAGGCAAACTATGCATCTGGATCAATTTCTTTGTGATTCCGCTTCGGTCCACGACTGTTTGGGCTAAACTGCAGAGAACGCTGACGATAAGGAGCTTTTATGCCGTTCTCTCCAAACCACCTTGCTGAGCTGAACCTGTTGCTGCAGTTTCCGTCCGCCTCTACTCAGGAGGGCATCAAGGTGCACGCTCACAGTGCGGCGCCGGAAACGCTGCGCGCGGCGGAATCCTTGTTTGCCAAGGGGCTGATAAGCCAGAAGGATGGTGGTTACCTGACGCCGCTTGGTTGCGAAGCGGTGGAGTTTACCCAGAAGCTTCAGACAATGCTCACCGCCCCATAGGGTGACTGTGGCTCTGTAATGGCAAGGCTGTACCTGTTCCCGGCCTGATTGGCCGGGTATAGTCGAGGCTCTTTTTCCAGCCTCTGCCAGGACTTATGCCACCGATCTATTACTCCTTTTTTGTGCCCGCCCTGTTTGTCTGGTTGTGGAGCACCGGGTTCATTGGCGCCAAGTATGGTCTGCCTTATGCGGAACCCTTTACCCTGCTGCTGATCCGTATGCTGCTGACGCTGGTGCCGTTGGCTATTCTCGCCGTGGCCATGAAATCCCGTTGGCCGGGCTGGCGTGGGGCCGGGCATCTGGCGATTACCGGGTTGTTGGTGCAGGGAACCTATCTGGGCGGGGTGTTCTATGCCATCGATCAGGGCATGCCCTCGGGCCTGGTCTCACTGATTGTTGGCTTGCAACCGCTGGTAACAGCGCTGGCAGCCGTTCTGATTCTGCGGGAGTCGGTTGCTGGCAGGCAGTGGCTGGGGCTGGTCATGGGGCTGGCCGGAGTGGCGTTGGTGCTGGCGGAAAAGTTGGGCAGCGGTGCCAATGGCGGTAGTTTTTCACCGGTCACCATTCTGTGGGCAGGCTTGTCGTTGATCGGCATTTCCCTGGGTACGGTCTATCAGAAGCGCTTCGGAACCGGAGTGGACCTGATATCTGGCACCATGATTCAGTACACAGCGGCTGCAGCGTTCTTCGCGATTGGTGCTTTTACGCTGGAGACCCGGCACATCGAATGGACAGTGCAATTCAGTCTGGCGCTGGGATGGCTGGTGTTCGGGCTGTCGGTAAGTGCCATTCTGATTTTGATGTGGCTTATTCGTCGTGGTGCGGCTTCGCAGGTGGCCAGTCTGTTTTATCTGGTGCCACCGGTAACGGCTCTGGAAGCCTTTATTCTGTTCAATGAGCGGTTGGGGCCGTTGGCCATTGCCGGGGGAGTGGTGGCGGTAGCCGGGGTGGCCCTCGTGGTTACTGGAGGGCCACGACCGTTAAATCGCTGATGCTATACCTTTGGCCCCTTACCGCGCAGGGCGTTAACGACCAGCGACACCACCAGAAGCACCAGAAAGACGAAAAACAGTATCTTCGCGAAGCCGGCTGCTGTGCCTGCAATACCGCCAAAACCCAGAATACCTGCGATCACTGCAATTACGAGACAAACAATAGCCCAATAGAGCATTTCGTGTCCTCCTTTCAAGGGTTGCTTTTTAACCGTGGCACAGGGCTTCCAGGTACGCAATTTTCAGCGGGTTTTGTGGAGGGATGGTAACGGCCCCGTCATTTGGCCATCGCCGCAATAGAGTTCTTTTCAGTCCGTTTTTCGGGTCGGAAACACCGACGTGGAGAGTGTTGGCTGACAGCCAACGACACCTCGTGCCTGCTCGTGGGCATGCAGGTACCAACGCTGGCCGCCTTCCGGAAACGTGGTGCTGTCCACCTGAAACTCTGCGGTGCCCACGGTTGCAGGAATCGGAGTGCCATCGGCATGGCGGTAGACACAGCTGGTACCGAGGGTTACAGGCCGGGCAACGGGCAGCTCAATAAAGCCGTCGCTGCGCACGGTCGGCGCTTCTCCATTGATGTCGGTAATCTTCAGGCAGGGGCCAAAATGAATACGATCCTGGTCGCCGACGGGTTCCTCCAGACAGTGTGTGGCCTTGAGAAAAACAACATTACGGTTGGCCCCTTCCTTTGCGTTCGGAAGGTTCTGGCATCCGGACAGTACGATGGCCGAGATCGCCAGCATTGTAAGCTTCAGTCTCATCAGAGGCTCCTTGGTGTCAGTGACGCTTTACCCTCAGAATCTGCACGCAGTGCCTGCAGCAAACGGCGGTCACGATCATACACATCGTTCCGGAACTGGAGAACGCCGGCCGGATCAATCCAGGTGGTCCAGTATTGCAGGTACACAGGCACCGGTTCCGATAGCACTACGGTTGCCGGTTCGGCGGTTGCCAGGGTCTGCTCAATTCGCTTTTTGTTCCATCCGTTGGTGTTTGCCAGCAATCGTTCGGCCAGCTCAAAGGGGCGTTCCAGACGGATGCAGCCGGAGCTCAGGGTTCGCTCCAGCCGACTGAACAACGATTGCGCCGGGGTATCGTGGAGGTAGATATCGTACTGGTTCGGGAACATGAATTTGACCTGGCCCAGCGCATTCTGGGGGCCGGGCTGCTGAATCAGCTGGTAGGGAAAGTTGTTCTTCGAGAGTTTCGTCCAGTCGATTTCTGCTGGATCGACTTCGCTCTGGTTTGCGCCCCAGCCTCTGAAAACCTTGAAGCCCAGGCGCTCCAGATACTCCGGATCTGACCGTATGATCGGTAGCTGGTCTTCGATCATCAGCTTCCGGGGTACCGTCCAGGTCGGATTGAAAACCAGGTAGCGAATGCGATCGCTGAATACTGGCGTCTGCCGGTATGGCCTGCCAACAATTACCCGTTGGCGATGGACCTGCTCGCCGCTCTCTACGAGCACCAGCTCAAAACCGGCGATGTTAACGACGACATAGGTTTCTCCCAGGGATTCCGGTAACCACCGCCACCGTTCCAGGTTGGCGTCCAGGCGGTATATCCGTTCCAGGGGCAACAGGTTCAGCGCTGTCAGAGTGTCCCGGCCGACGATTCCATCTGGTTCCAGGCCGTGTCGGGCCTGGAATAAGGGGATCGCAGTGGCCAGGGCGTCGTCGTAGTGTTGGTGATTCGAGGCTTCTGGCGAGTCGCCGGAGAGGTCGCCCAGCATTGCCAGGCGGCGACGAATGTCGGGTATGCGGTTATCGGTATCGCCTGGTCGGATACTTGGTCCCGAAACGATAGCCGGCCAGTCTGCGCTGATCAGCTCACCCAGCGCTTTACGTCGTTGTACCAGTTGATGGTAGGCCGCAGAGCGGGGTTTCAGATCCTGCAGGGTGGTGTAGACGGTGCCGCTGGCCAGGGCTTCGGCCAAGACCGACTGCATCTCCCTTTGCTGGCGGTTGGCGGTCCATTCCGCATGGATGGTTGTGGGGTTGACCTTGCCGTGGTGCAGGTGGGACGCCAGTAGCAGGAAGGCATCCGAGAGTACAAGGTCAAGGTCGGTCTGTAATTCCTCGGCACTGTCATTCAGGTCTTTCAGGGCGAGTGCTGCAAGGGTGTCGTAGTGGTAGTCGCCGGGGTTGAGGCCGTCACCGGCCACTTCCCTGATGGCTTCGAGCAATTCCCTGCGATTGCTTGGGTCCTCCCAGGCCAGCGTGTACCCTCTGGCTTCGTAGAATCGCGTCAGCGCTTCCTTGGCATATAGCCGGGATTCCAGCACCGATACCGGGTAACCAGCCTGCAGGGCTTCAATGCGGTTGATCAGTCCATCATTGCCCTGGGCCCTGGCCGGAACCGCAAACACCAGAGCCAGGAGAAGCCAGTACAGGGTGAGTGGGTAACGAGCTTCCTGCATTCTGCGCCTCTATTGCGGTGTACGATCAAAGGCTGTCCCTGCGGTGTCCGTAATGCCTGGGCAGTCTATCTGACGGCAGTATAGCCTGATCGTTCAATCCCGGTAGGGGCAAAGCGCGGTTGGCTTCTGCCGCCCGAGGCTGCGGGCGGCAATGGCTGGGGCTTAGCCAGCGCGCCCAAACATACGTTCAAGGAAACCCAGTTCCCTGACATCGGGCACGGGCAGTTCATCCACCTGTTCCATGGCCTGGCGCCAGAAAGCCTCAGGGGTGTCCAGGTGCTCCACGGTCTTACGTTCTTCCGGGCTGTAATGATTGTGTTCCCCGGTCATGCCGGCGTCGGCCAGGGACTCTGTCCACAGGTAGATCGCCGAGCGGATGGTGCGCAGCAGGCGGCAGTAAACTTCACGGCTGAGATTGATCGCCAGTTCCGCCTTGAGGTTGATTTGCTTTTGCACATGGGCCATGTCGTCTTTGTCCAGCAACGCCCGATGACCATTGCCTTTCTTGCAGTTCAGGCACACCTGCTCCAGGGACTTGATGCCCTCCGGAAGGTCCAGGTGACCGTATTCCGCGGTCTGGCGCTCATCCACCGGCGCTGGAATCCAGCCGTACTGGGGTGATTTTGCAACAATGTGACCGGGCAGGTCGCGTCGGTAGGGCGGGGCCTTGTCCTTGTCGGTGTAGCCATCAAATTCTTCCCGCAACCAGGCCGCCATTTTCCGGTGGCGTAGCATGGTGGCGAGCGTAATGGCCGAGGGTACGATGTCCGTTAGCAGGTCGCTGGCGTCCTGGGTACGTTCCTGAAGATGATCCACGGATGTTGACATGGTCTGCGCTCCATTCGGGCCGGTTTATGGGCCCTGATCTTTTTGTTGTTGTCTGGTTCTCCTGTGTCGGCATCAGGAGTAACCTGTGGTTAAAAAGTAGTCAGTCCCGGGTGTTCGCACTGTTGTAAAAAAGTTATGCCTTTGTAACGACAGGTAAGCATGAGGAGGGACACCTTATGAACAAAGACGGACAGGATCTGAGTGATATGCGACGGGCCATGGTCCGGTGCCAGCTGGTGCCTCGGGGTATTTCCGATGGACGGGTGCTGGAGGCCATGGAGCGTGTGCCCAGAGAGCAGTTTGTTCCCGAACATCTGCGCTTCGAGGCTTATGAGGACCACCCGGTACCCATTGGCCAGGGTCAGACCATTTCTCAGCCTTACATCGTTGCCCTGATGGCAGAAGCTCTGTGTCTAAAGGGCCGCGAGCGAGTGCTCGATATTGGCACTGGTTCGGGCTACGCCGCCGCCGTCCTGGCCAGTCTCGCTCTGGAAGTTTTTTCCATTGAGCGTATTCCGGAACTGGCGGCCCAGGCGCGCAAAAATCTGGACCGAACAGGCTTCACCCAGGTGCATGTGAAATGCGCAGACGGTACGTTAGGCTGGCCAGAGGCAGCACCATTTGATGGCATCTGCGTGGCTGCCGGAGCCCCTGCGGTGCCAGCGGCCCTCAAGCAACAACTGGCGGTCGGCGGGCGGCTGGTGATTCCGGTGGGCACAGAGGGCGGCCTTCAGCAACTGCTCTGCATCACCCGGCTGTCGGATTCCGAGTATGAGCAGGCGAGCTACGGCGATGTACGCTTTGTCCCGCTGCTGGGTGAGGAAGGCTGGCCTTAAGCCTTCCCTGGTTTAACTATGGGTGCTCTCGAAAATCCGATCGGCGGAGGCGGCAACAAAACCGCTATAGAGTTTGCCGTTGGCCATTGGGTAGCGCTTGGCAAATTCGTAAAAGCAGCTCGGAATGACTGCGTCCTGGTCGGTAAAGTGCGCGGTAACACGGTCGGCCATAGTGGACGACTGTTCCAGGCAGTCCTGCGGTGAACCTTTCACTTCTCCACCACTGGCATTCACGGAAAAACCCTGTTCTTTCAGCAGCGTGTTGATGTCTGGTACCGAGTGAATCGTGTCCAGGTGGTTTATGCTCACGGTAAAGTGGTTGGCGCGATAGCCCCAGGCTGCCAGCCAGCCGGCGTATTCACTTTCCTCAAGCAACTGTCGATAGGTTGAGTAATCCAGATTCCAGTGTCGGCCTGAGTAGAGAAAGTCATCAGCCTGTACCCTTTTCGGGTCGATCTGGTCTACCAGACCCTGCACTACCGCTTGCAGCTGGTCTGAGCATTGTTCGACCAGCAGTTCGGAGATAAACACTTTTGGCACCTCCGGGTCCGGGTGCTCGTAATGCCGGGCGTAGAGCTTCTTGGCTTCAAAATGGTATTCGCCACAGGGTTGGTAACCTAAAGCCAGGAAATGCGCAGCCAGGGCGTCCAGACCCACCGGCGCCGGGTTGAAGGTTCTCAGGGCGATATGATCATTGACGATGGCGGTGTTCTCGCGCTCGGCCAGCAGGGCATGAATGCGGTCTGCCGAAGGTGTTACGGCCCGGTAGTCTTCCCAGAGCGCGCGAAACAGGGTGTCGACGTCAGAGTGCATAGTGAACCTCCGCAGAATCTGTGACATGGATTGAGGCCGCCGGAATGGCTTGCTGGCCCAGGGGCAGGGCTCGTACTGATGCGCCCACACTGAGGTCCAGCGCATCGGCTTGCTTGGTTGAAAGCTCGATCCGGCCGCTGGCCAGGGCGTGAGTGTCTGTATTCACAACCATCGCGCGAAAGCCCTCGAGCCCGGTATTAGTCACAAGCACCGGGCGGCCTGTGTCTGTAAGGTGTTGGTTTCCGGTTGTGCTGATCTCTGCCGACATCAGTGCAGCTTCCCGGACACTGCGGATGTCATCTGTCCGGCATTCAACGGTGGGGCCGGCGTCGAACAGATCCACCATTCCCCGATGGCGGAACCCCTCTGCCTTGAGCATGGCCAGCGCGGGCCTGGTGTCCGGATGCACCTGACCGATGACAGCCCGGGCCGGATTGCTCATTAAATGAGTATAGAGAGGTAATGAAGGCATCAGGTCCTCGACGAAGTCCAGTGAACCAGCACCCGCCAGTTGCGTGACATGGCTGAACTCCAGATCAATAAAGTGATCCCGCAGCCAGTCCCAGAAGGGCGACTGGCCGAGTTCATCGGCCACACCCCGCATCTGGGCAATGGCCAGGTTCGGAAAGCGGTCCAGATGTTGGGCGATAAAGGCGAAGCGGACTTTGGAGAGTAATTTGCCGGCATTGGCGCGGCGAAAAGCCGGGCGCAGATACAGTGAGCAGAACTCCGTACAGTTCCGGTAGTGCACGCAGCGGGTGAGCGCGCCCACGGAGCGCCGTAGCCCCAACTCTCTGGAGTGATGAGTGAGGGTGCTGTGGCGAAAATGGTAAAGCGGTTGCGACCGGCCGGTTCCAGAGGTAATGCCGGTTGTGCCCATGATCTGCCCGGAAGTCTCCTCTTCAAGCACAAACAGGTAGCGTTGTTCGCTGTGGTCGACGGCCTGTGAGCGGAAGCTGCGAATTGAGCCCTCAATTTTTCGGGATAGCCGGTCTTTGTCCGGCATCAGGGAAGTAAATCCCGGGCCGGACTCGCAGGCTATCTCGTACAGATCGTTCAGGTCGTCATGACGAACCGGGCGAATAATCATGGCGGCACCTCAAAATTGTTTTTTATCAGTATGAGTGCGTAAGCCGCCGGTTTGCAGTGTCAGAATGTTCGAAATGATCTATTGTTTTGTTGAAATGATAAGTTTGGGGATCAAAATGACAGAAAGTCGCGATCAGAAACTGCTTGCTCTGCTCCGGCGCAATGCCCGTACGAGTGTGACCGAACTGGCCAAAGCACTGCACGTGTCCCGATCAACGATTCAGAATCGCATTGCCAGGCTGGAGGCCAGCGGCGTCATTCGCGGCTATTCAGTGATTCTGGGAGGGGATTATCTGCAAGGGCAGGTGGAAGCCCACGTGTCTATCAAGGTCCGGCAGAAGCTGACCGCCCGAACCAACACGGAACTGGAGCGTATCAGCCAGGTGGCACAGTTATTTGCCGTGAGCGGGGAATATGACCTTATAGCGATTGTCCAGGCCCGTACTCTGGAGGAGTTAAGTAAGGTGCTGGACGACATCGGCAATCTCGAAGGCGTCGAACGAACCAATTCAGCCGTCGTGCTGGAAACCCGCTTCAAACGTTAGCGTTTGACGGTCAGGAGCCGAGCATGCCTGCCCAGGCGCTGTAGAGGAAGGCACCGGAACCGACCAGAATCAGGGCCCAGGCCGGAAAGATCAGAACAGAGCGCGTTGACGATTTCATAACGACCTCCTGAGGTGATGACAATCTTTACGCTGCAACTTTCAATCTAGACCAGACTTGACGGATGTCACGAAGTATTTTGAGTGACAGGTCTCAGATTCGAGCTAAACGGCCAATCACCGGGATTGTTATTGCTATTGAGGGAGTCGGAAAGTTGGCTAGTATGGAGAGGAAGAAAACAATAACAAGGACGCACAATGGCCGTAGACCCGAACAAGCAGACTTCACTGCATTGCCTTTATTACTGGGCAGAGCATACTCCCGACAACGTTTTTTTGACCCAGCCCTACCCAGACGGGCGTGTTGAAGATATTACCTGGCGTGAAGCCGCCGACCAGGTGTCGCGCATGGCCGCCCACCTGAACACGCTGGGGTTGCCTCAGCGAAGCAATATCGGGATTCTGGGCAAAAACAGCGCCCACTGGATTCTGTCCGATCTGGCCATCTGGGCAGCAGGGCACGTCAGCGTACCGCTCTATCCAACTCTGAATGGCGAGACCGCAGCCTATATTCTGGACCACAGTGAAACTCAGATGCTGTTTCTCGGCAAACTCGATGGCACGGCCGATGGCTGGCATGACATCAAAGGCCATATTCCCGAGCAATTACCGATTATCTCGCTGCCCCTATCGCCTCGGGACGACACGCCCAAATGGCAGGACATCATCGCCGAACAGTCCCCGGCGATACCGAAACTGCCCGATCCCGATGATCTGGCCACCATTGTTTACACCTCTGGCAGTACCGGGCGGCCGAAAGGCGTGATGCACAGCTTCCGGACCATGATCTCGGTTGCTGACGGGCTGCAGCAGCTATTCCCCGTATCGGCCAGCGAACGTATGTTGTCCTATCTGCCCCTGGCCCATGTGGCCGAACGGGCGGCGGTGGAGACCCAGTCACTGTATTACGGTTTCCATCTGTACTTTGCCAACTCGCTGGATACCTTTCAGGAGGATCTGCAGCGGGCCCGGCCAACCCTGTTTTTCTCGGTGCCTCGCCTGTGGATGAAATTCTACCTGGGGGTGAATGCGAAGTTGCCGCCCAAGAAGCAGAAATTGCTGTTCAATATCCCGATTCTGAACACGCTGGTTAAGAAGAAGGTGCTCAAACAGCTGGGGCTGGATCATTGCCGGGCGGCACTCACCGGTGCGGCTCCGCTCTCGGCAGAGATCATCGGCTGGTACCGAAACCTTGGTCTGGAGTTGCTGGAGGTCTACGGCATGTCCGAGAACTTCGGCTATTCCCATGCCAACCGTCCGGGCCAGGCCAAGGTGGGCACCGTTGGTATGGCCAACCCGGGTGTTGAGCATCGAATCGGGGAAGGAGGCGAGGTTCAGGTGAGGAGTCCGGGCCAGATGCTCGGTTATTACAAGAACGAGGAAAAAACCCGGGAAGACCTGACGGATGACGGTTTTCTCAAAACCGGTGACATGGGTGAAATTGACCGTGATGGATGCCTGCGCATTACCGGGCGGGTAAAAGACCTGTTCAAAACATCAAAGGGGAAATACGTGGTGCCGGTGCCTATCGAGAACCGGTTCAATCACCCCAAGGCGGAAGTGGTGTGTGTGGCGGGTGCCAACCAGCCCCAGCCGTGCCTGATGGTACTGCTCTCCGAGGAGGCCCGCGATGAACTGGAGCGGGGAGGCAGTCGCAGCGAGCTGGAACAAGAGCTGGCGGAGGAACTGGACTCCGTGAATGCGGAATGTGAGTCCCACGAAAAGGTGGCTTTTGTCGTCGTGGTACGTGAACCCTGGACCATGGAAAACGGTATGCTCACGCCCACCATGAAGATCAAACGCAATGTCATCGAGGATTTCTACAACCGCAAGATGGACGAGTGGTTTGAGCAGAAACGCAAAGTGATCTGGGAATTCTGACCGGGTACAAGCGAACAAAAAAAACGCCGGCATGGAAACATGCCGGCGTTTTTTATTCAGCAACCCCGAAAGGCGTGCAGTCTGTTTTAGTGGCCGCCCTGAACCTGGGGCATATCCTGCGCCACGGCTACCGCCTTGCGATTGAAAATTCGCACCTTGCGGCTGATAAACTGCATCGCCTGCCTTGCGGCAGCGCGGGTATACTGGCGCCTGACCTCAGTACTGTTGTGGAGGATACTGGACGGCAGCGGTTTAACGGTTGCGATATGGTTCTGAGTCATAGCGCCTTCCTCCTTCATCTGGTGGATTGTTAGCGATCTATCTTTAATTTACGTTCAATTCTAAGGATTCTTTTTTGCAGCTTGAATACGTTAAAATCCGTACCCTTGTTGCAAATATGCAGTGATTATGGACTGGGATTATCTTCGATATATAAGGGCCCTTGCAATAGGCGGAACGCTTGCAAAAGCCGGTGAAATTCTGGGTGTTCACCAAACGACTGTTTTACGGCGACTTGATCAGATGGAAGAGTCGCTGGGGGTGCAATTTTTTGAGCGTAACCAGAGCGGATTGCAGCTCACACCCGTGGGAGAAATGGCCTTTCGGGAGGCTGAACGGCTGGCTACCGATATGGAAAACCTTGAACGCAAACTGGTGGGGGATGATTCCGCACCGGTTGGCAAGGTTCGTGTGGCCGCCGAAGACGTGATGATGAATGAACTGCTCAGCCCGATTCTGGCCGAGATGGTGCGCACCTATCCCGAGATTGAGCTGGAGGTTCTCACTGATAACGATGTGGCCAATCTCAGCCACCGGGAAGCCGACCTTACCCTTCGGCCGGAGAACAAGCCCCAGGCAACGCTGGAAGGTGAGAGGATTGCCGCAATCGAATCCGCGGTCTATGGCGCAGCAAAATACTGCCGCCGGCACCGGAACATGGATATCGAGAATCAGCCGGAAGGCTGTACCTGGATACTGCCAGACGAATCCTTCAGCCACCTGGCAACGGGGCGTTGGTACCGCAAACAGCTGAAAAATGTCACGTCGGTGATTCGCTGCAATAGCCTGCAGTCCATGCATGCCCTTGCCCGGGCCGGGGCAGGCCTGGCAGTACTGCCCTGTTACCTGGGCGACGCCACCAGGGAATTGCGGCGGCTGTCCGATCCTCTGGAGGGCGAAAGCATCGACCTCTGGCTCCATGTAAACCAGGATACCCAGCAGATGGCCCGGGTCAGAATGGTCATGGAGTTTCTGGTAGAGCGCTTGCAGGGTCTGGAGTCGGTGATCGAGATTTCGGGAGCCCTGTAGCTCAGTCTTCAGCCGAGCAGAACGGCCAGAACTGGTACCAGCGCCAGCACTGGAACTCCGCTTCGCACTGCTGCAACTGGTTGTGGTAGCGGTAAGCCCTGGCCCGGACCCGGCTGGCCAGGGCCTGAAGCTGCGGCTTACGGTCGAAGGAGCGCCGGGCATAGCCGGTTCTGCCTTCATGGTAGGCCAGGTACAGTTCCCTCGGGGCGGTATAGGGGATACCCAGTTGCTGGTGGCTCAGGCGGTTATACCAGCCGACGAAATCCAGGGCATACTGCATATCGCTGCGCACCGTCAGCCAGTCACCATCGTTTGCTGCCAGGTATTCCTGCCAGGCTGGATCAAGGGCCTGGGCGTAACCGAAGGCTGTGGTTGGTCTTGCCCACGGAATCAGACCCCATAGCCGGGTACGCGGTGGTCTGGCATGGCTTCGAAACGATGATTCGTAATAGACAAAGGCCATCTGGGTGGCAATGGGGGTTCCCCAGCGTTGTTGTGACCCGCTGGCATAGTCGTACCAGACCGGATGCTCCCGGAAAATGTCGCAAAGATTTTCCGGTCTCGCCGGGGGATCCGGAGCCAGCAGGCTGAAGCGGAGCGTGGCCCAGATCCCGATCAGTAGGCCGGCCACCGGTGGCCCATACCATTTTGCCAAGCGAAGCCAGCGTGCTTTTTCAGCCTTATGGCGGCTCTTTTTCTTTCGGCCTGACCTGTTGCGTATTCCTACCAAACTGTCATCTCCTGAACCCCTGGATTGCTTGCTGCCAGCCTTGGGCCCATGGCATAAGAGAGTTATTGCATTAGTCAGGATGATAGGTAAATGAAGCGATTGGCCCTAGTTAAACCTGTTTTAGTCGTTGCCATGCTTGGCGTGGGCTCAGCTCAGGCGGCCCCGGATGCCGCCAGTGTGCTCGAAGCCTCCCCGATTGACGACATTGTTGAGCAATACCCGGCGATGCTAAGCCAGGGTATTCGGGAAGGGCTGAAACAACGCGGTCAGGTGCCGCCCATGGTGGCGGATACCGTTGGCTATGTCGTGAGCAGCAGTTTCAGCGCCGACAAAATTGAGCAGCAGATCATTACCGATCTGCAAGCACAGCTGACGGACGAACAGCTTCAGGCGGTAAGTGAGTGGTACCAGACACCCGTCGCCCGAAAAATTTCGAGCGCAGAGATTGCCGCCTCGGCGCCGGAAGCCTGGCCGCAGATTCAGGCCAGCGCGCCGGAATTGAATCGAAAGTACAAAGGCACTCCCAAAGCCGAGATGTTCGATCGATTCGACCGGGCCGCCCGGGCAACCGAAAGCGCGGTGGATACCACCATTGCTGTTCAGTTGGGGTTGGCCACTGCCATGTCGGCACTCAGCAGCGAATCAATGCACTATGAGCAGTTGGAGCGCCGTATCGAAAACCAGCGAGGAATGCTTCGGGGTGTGGTTGGCCAGCAGGTCTACGACAGCTATCTTTATACCTACGACAAGATCAGCGCCCAGGAGCTGGCATTGTACCTGGACTTCCTCGAAAGCCCCGCCGGTAAGCAGTTTTCTCAGGTTGTGACCAGCAGTATTCAGCAGGCGATCATGGAGCCTGTCGAGAGCATTGGACGGCAGATATCGAGGTTTATGGCACCGCCGGCAGGATCGGAGTAGGACGCACTCCGGCCGGCGTCGGAGATATTCCGAACACCGGCCGGGCCAATCATCGGATCAGCTGCGGCTGGTGACTTCCAGCAGGTGGTAGCCAAACTGGGTCTTGATGGGGCCGATCACAGTATTGAGCTCGCTGTTGAAAACGGCTTTGTCGAACTCCGGAACCATCTGGCCCGGCCCGAAAGAACCCAGGTCGCCGCCGTTACGGCCGGAAGGGCAGGACGAGTGCTGCTTGGCGACTTCTGCGAAACCCTGGCCACCTTCGATGGCTTTCTTCAGTTCCTCACACTTGGCTTCACTGTCTACCAGAATGTGGCGTGCGGTTGCTTGTGCCATGATCAATTTCCTGTCGTTGGGTGAATGGAACACAGACCGGAATGCTGCCCGCAGCGGCGCCCTGAGGCAAGCGGTTTTTGTCCGTGTTTCTGCGGCCTCACAGTCTCTGGTGCAAACCTGTACAATGCCGGCTTTCTTTTCGCCGGCGCTCGTCGGCCTCTACTTCGACAGGTTTGTTTCTTGATCTCCACCGCCAATCTCACCATGCAGTTCGGGGCGCGGCCCCTGTTTGAAAATGTGTCGGCCAAATTCGGCAACGGCAACCGTTACGGCCTGATCGGGGCGAATGGTTGCGGTAAATCCACCCTGATGAAAATTCTGGGTGGTGATCTGGAGCCATCGGCGGGCCAGGTCATGCTGGAACCGAATACCCGGCTGGGTAAGCTCCGTCAGGATCAGTTTGCCTATGAACAGTGCTCAGTGATGGACACTGTGATTATGGGCCACGAAGAACTCTGGAATGTGAAAAAAGAGCGGGACCGCATTTATTCGCTGCCGGAGATGAGTGAGGAAGACGGTATGGCCGTGGCAGACCTGGAAGTGCAGTTTGCCGAAATGGATGGCTACACCGCGGAATCCCGAGCCGGTGAGTTGCTGCTGGGCCTGGATATTCCTCTGGAGCAGCACAACGGCCCCATGAGTGCTCTGGCGCCGGGCTGGAAACTGCGTGTGCTGCTGGCACAGGCTTTGTTTTCTGACCCCGACGTACTGTTGCTGGATGAGCCCACCAACCACCTGGACATCAACACCATCCGCTGGCTGGAAAACATTCTGGTGGCCCGCAACAGCACCATGATCATCATCTCTCACGACCGTCACTTTCTGAACAGTGTATGTACCCACATGGCGGACCTGGATTATGGTGAGCTGCGTCTGTTCCCCGGCAACTACGACGAATACATGACCGCCGCCACCCAGGCCCGAGAGCGCATGCTGGCGGACAACGCCAAGAAAAAAGCCCAGATTGCGGAATTGCAGCAGTTCGTCAGCCGCTTCTCCGCCAACGCCTCCAAGGCCAAACAGGCCACCTCTCGCGCCCGTCAGATCGACAAGATCCAGTTGGAAGAGGTGAAGCCCTCAAGCCGCGTGAGTCCCTTTATCCGCTTCGAGCAGGGCAAGAAGCTGCATCGTCAGGCCGTGACTCTGAAAGGTCTGACCAAGGGCTTCGATGAAGGCCCCTTGTTCAAAAACCTGGATCTGCAGATTGAGGCGGGAGAACGCGTGGCTGTTATTGGCCCGAACGGGATTGGTAAAACCACACTCCTGCAATGCCTGGCTGGCGCTTATGAGCCAGATTCCGGCGAGGTGAAGTGGACCGACAGTGCCGAGGTTGGATATTTCGCCCAGGACCACACCGCGGATTTTGCCCGCGACGAGACCCTCACCGACTGGATGGCGCAATGGACCACCGGCGGCGAACAATTAGTGCGCGGTACGCTGGGGCGGATGCTGTTTTCCGGTGATGATATTGGCAAGTCTGTAAAGGTAATCTCGGGGGGTGAGCAGGGCCGCATGCTGTTCGGCAAACTGATCCTGCAGAAACCGAATGTGATGCTGATGGACGAGCCCACCAACCACCTGGATATGGAGTCTATCGAGGCTTTGAACCTGGCGCTGGAGAACTATCCGGGAACGCTGATTTTCGTAAGCCATGATCGCGAGTTTGTCTCCTCGCTGGCGACGCGGATTATTGAGCTCACAGCTGATGGAGTGACTGACTTCAGTGGCTCCTATGACGATTATCTTCGGAGCCAGGGCTACCTATGAATGAACCACAGGTTGTAAGCGCCACCCGGCAATGGGTTGAAGATGTGGTGGTTGGTTACAATCTCTGCCCCTTCGCCAAGCGCGAGTTGGTCAAGAACCGCGTGCGTTTTGTCGTCAGCGAGGCGGAGAACGAGGATGAGCTGCTACAGGCGTTGCAGTCAGAGTTGCAGCGCCTGGAAGACGAGCCGGACGTCGAAACCACGTTGTTGATCCATCCTGGTGTGTTGCAGGATTTTCTCGCTTACAACGAATTTCTCGATGCCGCGGATGCCTTGCTGAGCTATCTGGAGCTGGAAGGTGTCTTTCAGGTTGCCAGTTTCCATCCGGACTATCAGTTCGCCGGCACCGATGCAGAGGCCGCGGAAAACTACACCAATCGATCACCGTACCCCATGCTGCACCTGTTGCGGGAGGCGAGTCTGGAAGCGGCTATTGATCACTATCCGGACGTAGATGGTATTCCCGACCGGAATATTGCGTTGATGAATGAGCTCGGTGTGGAGAAGATGCGTACTATTCTGAAACGGTGCACCGACGCCGAAACCTGACATTCCGAGCCTCTGAGTTGTAACGGAAATGACTGAGCATCGAACCCGCCCATTCAGTTCCAGCCAGCGCCTGCCCGAGCTGGAAACGCCGCCTGTGATGCATAACCCGAACGAAGCCGGGGCGTTGCTGGCGGAGTTTATCCAACAACATCCAAGATTGATGATTCTCACCGGAGCCGGCGTGAGCACGGATTCCGGTATTCCGGATTATCGTGATGGCGATGGTGCCTGGAAGCGTAAGCAACCGGTGCAGCATAAGGCGTTCATGGAGGACTTCCTCACCCGCCAGCGATACTGGGCGCGCAGTCTGATTGGCTGGCCGGTCATGCGTAATGCCGCGCCTAACCCGTCCCATCACTACATTTCGGATCTGGAACTGCTCAACCACAGCAGCCTGGTGGTTACCCAGAACGTGGATCGTCTTCACCAGAAGGCGGGCACCCGGGCGGTGACGGATCTACACGGGCGGGCGGACGAAGTCGTGTGTATGGGCTGCGGCTATCGTTGCCCCCGGGATGAGGTACATGACCGTTGCGCCGAGCTCAATCCCGGATTTCGGAAGTACACAGCGGAGACGGCACCGGATGGGGATGCCGATCTGGATGTGGATTTTTCCGAGTTCCGACCGGTGGACTGCCCCAGATGCGCCGGTATCCTGAAACCGGATGTAGTGTTCTTCGGGGATTATGTGCCAAAGGACAGGGTGTACTCTGCGCTTGATGTACTCAAGGCGAGCGATGGCCTGTTGGTGATCGGTTCGTCGTTGATGGTGTATTCCGGCTTCCGTTTCTGCCGCTACGCCAGCGAGTGGAAAAAGCCCATTGCCACCCTGAATCTGGGGCGGACCCGGGCTGAGGATCTGGTGGATCTGAAACTGAACGCGAGGATCGGGGAGACCCTGAAGGCCTCCCTCGATCAGTTGTGAGCGTTATTTACATCAGGTTGTAGATGAACACCACGCCCACCGCAATCGGGGTGATGAAGCGCACGGTGACAAACCACAGGTTGAACGTACCCGGTGACAGGGCCAGCTCCTTCTCCATGGCCGGTTTCGACATCACCCAGCCCGCCATCAACGCGACCAGTAGCCCGCCCAGCGGCAGCAGGATGTTGGCGGTGAAGAAGTCCAGCAGGTCGAAGATGGTTTTGCCTTCCAGCATCGGGATGAAGCCCAGTGGTGCGAAATCCGCCCACAGGTTCAGCGACAGAATAGAGGCAATACCCAGAGCCCAGCACACCACACCGGCAGCCAGCGTACTGACGGTGCGGTTCATGCCCTTTTGTTCTTCCAGCCATTCAACGATCGGTTCCAGCAGGGAAATGCCAGAGGTCCAGGCGGCGAAAATCAGAAGTACAAAGAACAGGGTGCCGAACAGTGAGCCCATGGGCATCTGACCGAAGGCCAGGGGCAGGGTCTGGAAAATCAGGCCAGGGCCAGCACCGGGCTCGAGGCCGTTGGCAAAGACAATCGGGAAAATGGCGAGGCCGGCCAGCAGGGCGACACCGGTATCAATCACCGAGACGGTAATGGAGGTTTTGGCGATGGAAATCTTCTTGGGCAGGTAGGAACCATAGGCCATCATCACCGCCATACCCAGGCTCAGAGTAAAGAATGCGTGTCCCAGTGCCACCAGTACGCCGGAGGTGGTGAGCTTGGAGAAGTCCGGCTGGAACAGGAAGGCTGCCGCCTGGCCAAAGTGGCCGGTGGTCATGGCGTAGCCGACCACAATCAGTAGCAGTACAAACAGTGCCGGCATCAGAATGCTGACGGCCCGTTCCAGGCCGGATCGCACACCTTTTGCAACCACCAGCATCACCAGGGCCATGAACACGGTGTGCCACAGCAACAGGGTGCCGGGATTGCTCAGCAGACCCGAGAAAATAGCACCCACGGCGTCTGCGGTCTGGCCGGAGAGCTGGCCGCTGGCGGTGGTGCCAACGTAGGAAATGGCCCAGCCACCAATTACCGAGTAAAACGACAGAATCAGGAAGCCTGCAAGAATGCCCACGGCGCCAACCAGTTTCCAGGCCGGGTTCAGTCCGTCCCGCTGGGCAATGGCCTTGATGCTGTTAACCGGGCTGTGGCCACCACGACGGCCGATCATCACCTCGGCCATCATGATGGGAATACCGATGATGGCGATACACAGCAGGTACACCAACACAAAAGCGCCACCGCCGTTTTCGCCGGTTACGTAGGGGAATTTCCAGATGTTTCCGAGGCCCACAGCGGAACCGGTGGCCGCGAGGATGAACGCGAGCCGTGATGACCAGAGCCCGCGCTGGGCATTGGAGCCCTCAAGGCTGCCGGAATAGGCAGCAGAACCGGATGATGAGACAGACATGGTTTTCTCCCGAAGGTCTTGTTGTTGTTACTGGGGTTAAAAATGGAGCCGCAGAGACTGCGGCTCCCAAGGGGAAGCACCGGTGTCAGGTTATCCGGTGCGAGACAGCCGCTGGGGCGCCAGCCCAGCACCCGCGGCATGCTTGGTGAACCGCTCTTCAGCCAGTTCATTGGCGATTTCACCGGTAGGGAGCCCGGTGCGGTCAGAACGGTTAAAAATTTCGGTCAGGGTATCGCCGATGGTTTCCACATGGGCGCGCACTTTTTCCGGGGATGCGCCTGTGCGTTCGTAGAACACATCAATGATGCCGCCGGCGTTAATCGCAAAGTCTGGAGCGTACAGAATGCCCCGCTGTTTCAGTGCCGCGTCGTGTTCCGGGCGATCCAGCAGATTATTGGCCGCGCCTGCGACGATACCGGCGCGAATGGCAGGAATACTGCGGTCGTTCAGGACGGCGCCCATGGCGCAGGGTGCGATAACATCTACGGGCAGAGTCAGTATGTCTTCCGCCGAGGCGGCGTGTGCGCCGAGCTGGTCGACAGCCCGCTGCATGTTGTCGGCGTGAATATCGTTCACCCAGAGTTCAGCGCCAGCGTCTTTCAGGTGTTGGGCCAGACGGAACCCGACATTACCGATGCCCTGGATGGCTACTTTCAGGCCGGTAAGGTCGTCGCTGCCGAGCCGGTGTTTTACTGCTGCTCTGAGGCCAACAAAGGTGCCGTAAGCGGTGACAGGAGAGGGATCCCCGTTACTGGGGGTGCCGTCGAATCCGGTACGGTAGGCAACGCCGGCCACATGGCGGGTATGGCGCCCCATCACTTTCAGATCCGGCACGCTGGTGCCGGAGTCTTCGGCCGCAATGTAATGGCCTCCCAGGCTTTCCAGGTGCTTGCCCATAGCCTCCAGCAGGGCTTGTGTTTTGTGCTTGCGCGGATCGCCAATAATCACGGATTTGCCACCACCCAGGTCCAGATTGGCCAGGGCCGATTTGTAGGTCATGCCCCTGGACAGGCGAAGCACATCTCGCAGCGCTTCTTCATCACTGGCGTAAGGAAACATTCGGCAACCGCCTAAAGCGGGGCCGCGAGAGGTGTTGTGAATAGCGACGATGGCTTTGAGGCCGGTTTCGGCATCGCAGAAAAACGACAGGTGTTCGTGGTGATCGAACTCCGGATGGCTGAACAGCATATTGAAATCCTCTCCCGCACAGCCGGATCCCGGCGGCAGGTTCTGTCTTGTTTTTGTCGGTCTGGCTTGTGGCCAGGGTGTCGATTTCAGGTGTCCTCCCGAAGGATTGGTCGGGTTGCCCTTTTGGGGCTGGACGAAATTCAAGCTAATGCAAGTTTACGTGAACGTCAACCTTGGCGGCCGGCGGAATTGTGAACTTGTTTGATTTAATCATCTAACTGCCTGAGCACTGGTAAGAAAAAAACGCTTAATGGTGGTTTCTACCTATACGCGTTTTGCACTATCCGGCTTAGCTTCTTCAGATGTCTGTCGCCTCCTATCCTTATCAGTTTGATTCGCGGAAAGTCCGTTCCGAGTTCTTCCGCCTGCTCCCCATCTCATTCTTTGTGGTGGCGTTTGGTGCTGCCTTTGGTCTGGCCGCCATTCAGGAAGGGTTGACGCCGCTGCAGTCTATCCTGATGAGCACGACCGTGTTTGCCGGCGCTTCGCAGTTTGCGGCGGTGGATATCTGGGGGGCCGATGTTTCGGTTCTGCCTTTGATCGCCGTGGTTTTTGCCATCAATTCCAGGCACTTGCTGATGGGCGCCTCGCTTTACCCGATGCTGAGAGAAGTCTCGCCCGGACACCGCTACGCGCTTTTGTTGTTGCTCACAGATGCCAACTGGGCGGTCTCGGCCCAGGATTATCAGAATGGCAGGCGCAACCTCGAAGTGATTATCGGGGGTGGTCTGGTGCTGTGGCTGGCCTGGATTGTTGGTACAGCCCTGGGTGTCTACTTCGGCGGTTTGTTACAGAACCCCAAAGCCTTCGGGCTGGATATGGTGCTGGGTTGCTTCCTGCTGGCCATGGCACTGGGTGGCAATAAATCCCCGCGGGTGCTGGTCGCCTGGTGCGTTTCCGGCGCAGCCTCCCTTGCCGCCTGGAAATGGCTACCGCCCAATATGCACGTGGTGGTTGGCGCGATCGCTGGTGGTCTGGTCGGTTTGTTCTGGCTGGAACACAAAACCGAGGTGGCGGATAGCCAGCGGGAGGTGTCTGGTGACCATTGAAACTACCACCCTCGGTGTGCTGGCGCTGATCACTATCATGACCGTGGTGACACTGATTACCCGTTTTGGCGGCGTGTTCGTGATGTCGTTTGTGCGCATCAATCCGAGGGTAGAGAGTTTTATCAATACCATGGCCAGCTCGGTGCTGATCGCCATCATTGTACCCATGGCGGTGGGTGGCGATCTGGGTGCGCTGGCAGCACTGGTAGCCACGACGGTTTCCATGCTTGTGCTCCACAAGCCGCTTCCCGCTATCGCTATTGGCTTGCTGGCCGCTGCGACGGTTCGTTATTTGCTCTGATGTCGTCGGTGGGTGTGGTTGAAATCTGCTCAAGTTTTCGGTGATGGTGCCGTTAAGTGACCAAGTGTCACTGAGGTACCACTCCATGATTGCATCCAGCCAGATTTCGCTGTTTCAGGACAGCAGCCGCCAGGTCTCGGCGTTTGACAGTTCCCAACTGAGAATCCGCCAGTCTGCCGCCCCGGAGCCGCAGGGGCAGACCAATCGGGGCACCGAAGTGTCGCTGATCCGACAGGCGGCGTATCGCTACAGCAGCCAGGAGCAGATGGCCTTTTCCAGCACCAGTGAGGTGACCGGGGCCAACCGAGCGGCCACCTTCACCAGTTCAGAACTGGTCGAAAAGTCTTCAGAGCTGTTCCTGATGGGGCAGCAGGCGCTGATGGTCAGCCGAGCCGCCCTGGGGGGTGAAGCAGCCGCGGAATCGCCGAAGAGTCTGTCGGTTTCTGCCGGTCGCTATATGTTCTACTCCGAAAGCGAAACCCGCAGCTTCGCGTCGACTGGCAGTATTACCCTCGACAATGGTGAAACCATCGACTTTACCCTGTCGCTCAGGCAGTCCCAGTCGCGTAGCTATGAATATTCCGAGCTGATCCAGATTCAGGAGCGTCCCCTGACTGATCCGCTGGTGATCAACTTTGGTGCTTCTACCGCAAGACTGACCGACACCCTGTTTGAATTCGACATGACGGGCAACGGCGAGACTGCGCAGTTCGCCTCTCTGGGCGCGGGCAGCGGATATCTGGTTTTTGACCGCAATGGTAACGGTAAAGTGGACGATGGCAGCGAATTGTTCGGCCCGGAAAGTGGATCTGGCTTCAGCGAGCTGGCTGCGTTTGATGACGATGGTAATCGCTGGATAGATGCTAACGATGAGATTTTTCAGTCCCTGTCGGTGTGGGTACAGACGGCTGATGGCGGCCAGGATCTGCGCTCGCTGGCGGAGGTTGGTGTCCAGGCACTGTATGTCGACAGCGTGGACGACCGCTTCACTCTGACCAATCCTCAGGGCGTGCCCCTGGGGCAGATCAAGGCCTCTGGTATTTACCTGACCACTGACGGTGAAGTTCGGACTCTGGAAGAGCTGGACCTGGCGGAACAGAACACCGAGTCGGCCCCGGCGGTGGAAACCGTTCTTGGGGTTCGTAACGCTGAACCCGAGATGAGCGGCGCAGCTTCTGCACGAGAGGAAGCGATCCGCAATGCCATAGAAAAACTGAACGAAATTCGTGAGAAGCAGCAGGTGTTTATTGAGGCTTCAAAAGAGCAGGGCGAAGAAAAGTCCCCGCTGGATGGTTATCTGAAGATCATTGATAAATTGCGGCTGGAGTTGCTGAACAGCCAGGATGAGAAGAAGCAGGCAGCCAGTCGGTATCTGGAATTCGCCAAGCTTTGAACTTGATGCCGAAGCTGAGCCAGCTCTGGGTTGGGGGTGGCCTCCCAAAAACCGCTACAAGCACCCGCAATCGGGTCCAGCCAGCAATCACAGATTGCTGTCGTTCGGCTGCGTATGAAGCTTCGATTCATAAACACTTGCCTTACCCATGTGCGCTTCTCTCCGGCCATCCATGGCCTCCCACATTTTTGGGAGGCCACCCCCAACCCAGAGCCCCTAGCGCGCGGTTTCTTCGGGCATCGGGTTGGTGTCAAGCAAGGCCAGCTCGCCGAGTCCCGGTAATTTGATACCCAGCGCCATGGGATTGATACCCAGCGACAACCCCAGAATATTCACTTCCAGACCCTCTCGAACCCCGGCCAAGACACCGAAATATCCACCCAGGGATAGCTGATAGCCCGCGCCACCCGGGCTTGGGGCGATCAGCCGGTCACCCAGGTAGTCCTTGCCAATGGCGTGGCTGGGCAGGGCTACGTCGAAATCCGGCGTTTCCCGTATCACCCAGGCTACGAAGGTGTTGCTGTTTGGCCCCGGCCAGGCTTCGTATTGGGTGGGGTAGGGATAATTTTCCACTGCCTGGTAGATCTGCGGAATCAAGGCCGCGGCTTTCTCTCCCCGAATATCTGCATACAGTTCCGGCCTGGCGCCGTACCAGTGTCTGTCCGGGTCGCCGGGGCGGGAATTGACCACGTAGGTGCGCCAGCCGGTGACCTCGTGCACCTGATAATAATCAGCGCCCTGTTCTTTGGTCGCAATCCAGGTATGTACCGCAAAGTAGCCTCGCCAGCTCCAGGCGCGTGCGCCATAGACCTGAATAATGGCTTCCTCCACCTGTTCGGGTCGAGGCGCTATACCGGCGCTTTCCCGGCTGGCGGTACGCCAGCTCTCCGCAACCTCAAGGCTGCTGCTGGCGGCCAACAGAAGGGGGCCGCCCAGAAGCAACAGCAGGGCGCCGAGCAGGCCCGCGGCGTATTTGAGAAGTCGTTTCATTTACAGGTCCGGTTCGAGTACTTCCAGCATGCTACAGGCGAGATGATACGCCTTTTAACGGTCAATGGATGAAGCAGGTTAAAGAATGGTAGTTTGCCCAAGCTCACGCTGGCTTCTAGGCTCAAGGTGTAAATATTCTTGAGTCAGGAGGCTGTCATGTCTGATCACCATGTCTACAAAAAAGTGGAAATCGTAGGCTCATCAAAGACGAGCATTGAAGATGCCATTCAGAACGCGCTGGATGAGTGCGGGAAAAGTATTCGCAATATGGAGTGGTTCGAGGTAACGGAAACCCGTGGCCACATTGTCGACGGAAAGGTCGGTCATTATCAGGTGGGCCTGAAAATCGGTTTCCGGATTGCCGATAGCTAAGCAAACTTAGCCGCTTCTTATGGCGCGGTGCCGGATGGTGGTCACCAGGTGATTCAAAAGCTCCCGAGCCTCGCCCTCATGCAGGCTGTGAAACTTGTCGTGCAGGACTCTCCGGTCGTGATCGGAAGCGCCGTGCCGGACTTCCTTCACCAGGTCCAGGTACTGGCAGGCGGCGAGGTGGGCCTTGATTTCCACGTCAATGAGCCGGGTGAGCAGTTCATCCACCGTTTCGTGACAGAAGGGGCGGTGCTGGTTCAGGTGATTTCGGGCGTCCAGCGCAGCGTTTCTGGCCTCCAGACGTAAGTCGTTGGCGGATTCACCGGTTTCGACAGTTCGCAGAAACTGCCCCAGGCGTTCGTGCAGAAGCCAGATGGCCGGCCAGGTCTTCTGGTAGGCTTCCATTTCCGTTTGGTAACGGGCTTGGTCCAGTGAGGAATGGCTGGTCGACGGGCTATGATCTGAGCGGTTGAACTGGCTGACCCGGATGTCATCCATTTCACGCCAGAGGGTGTCCGACCTTTCCCTCAATGCGCTGAGCTGGCTCTGGTTTTTGTTCCGTAACCGGGATGCCAGTATCAGGCTGAGAAGCGCCAGCACAAAGGCACCCAATGCCACCATCAGGGGTGGATCAAATGAGGTGAGTATGCTTCCTGGCAGACCGGTATCCATTGCCGTTCACCTGATTAAAGTCCGTCCTGGTCAATCAGTATACAGACTATTGCGGTGTTTGTTGTTTAAACGGCAGTAAGGTTTCCGCCTCTGCAAAATACCCTTGTACCTGCTCTGCTTCTTCCCGGATGAAGTCGGCAATGGCGTCCCGGAATCCGGGGTGCTGTATACCGTGCCAGGAATGGGTGATCACCGGTTCAAACCCCCGAACCAGTTTATGTTCGCCTTGGGCGCCGGCATCAAAATGTGTCAGCCCAAGCGCCAGCGCCAGCTCGATTCCCTGATAGTAACAGGTCTCGAAATGCAGGTGATTGTACTCGTCCAGACAGCCCCAGTATCGGCCGTAAAGTGTGATTTGCCCCGACAGAAACAGGGCCCCGGCGATCATTTCGCCCTGTTTGATCGCCATGATTACGTGCATATGCTCGGATAGCTGCCCTCTCAGTAACGTGAAAAACTGTTTGTTCAGGTATGGTCTCTGGCCCCGCTTCAGATAGGTGGCCTGGTAGAACACATAGAAGGCGGCAAGAACCTGGTCTGAAATATCCTTGCCATGGAAGCGGGCAAAGGTGATGCCCTGTTCCGCCACTTGCCGGCGTTCCTTGCGAATGGATTTACGCTTGCGGGAATTCAATGCCGCCAGAAAATCGTCGAAGCTGTGGTAGTTGTGGTTGTGCCAGTGGAATTGGCAGCCGATGCGATGCAGTTCATCGTCATGCGCCAGCAGTTGCTGGTCTTCGGCGTTGGGAAACAGCAGGTGCCAGGAGTGTGCCCCCAGGTGGTGTGTCAGGGTATCCAGCAAGTCGTGCAGGCGTTCGGGGGTCAGCTGTCGCCGGACCTCGGCGTCCAGCAGCAGCCGTGGTCCGGCAGACGGCGTGAACGGAATGGCGAGCAACAGCTTTGGATAATAGGGCAGGCCGTATCGCTGGTAGGCCTCGGCCCAGGACCAGTCGAACACATATTCACCCATGGAGTGGGTTTTCAGGTAGGCGGGTGCCAGGCCCACAATCCGGCCTTCGTGTTTGAATACCAGGTGGCTGGGGGTCCAGCCCGTTTCGGTGCGGGCGCAGCCGCTCTCTTCCAGTGACTGAAAGAATTCGTATCGAAGAAACGGATTGGAGACCCCCGCCAGTTGTTGCCAGTCCGATTTCGGGATGTCGGCAATACTGGCTCGGGTCTCCAGAGTGAGTTCGCGTGGCGCGTTTTCTGACATGGTTGGTTTCAGGTCGTTGACGAATACCTTCTACCATACGCCAGAACCCGCCATTTGATCACTCCTTGTCTTGCTTCCCACTGTTGCTACAGCGTTGCTGCATTTTTTCCTGCCACTGATTCATGCGTTTTTCCTGTTTGATCTGTCTTTCCTGGTGGATCTCCGCCCAGATCTGGCGCTGCTCCTCATTCAGTTTCAGGCGATCGGCCATTTCTGCCCGGTACTTTTCCCTCTCGGCCTGGCGCTCTTCACGGTTAAAGGGGCCTTTGCCTTCACGTAAGTTCTCGCACATTTCCTGTTTGTCCCACTTGCCGTTCTGGTGGTGTTTGCCGTGCCGTTCCGCGAGAACAGCCGGGCTGGCGGCCACCAGGCTTGCCATCAGTACACCGGCGGTTAACAGGGTGGTTTTTGCCTTCATGGGTCTTTCCTCGTCGTTGTTCACAATGGATGATGACCATGCTACGTCGGTGCAACGTCAGATGGTGTCAGGGCTACGTAAAGGTTCGGTAAAGGCCGGGAGCCCGCCCGCAGCGGTACAGAAGGGCCATGCTAGACTGTGGCCGTCACATCCCAGAGAGAAGACTATGCAGAACCGGGTACTGTTGATTGAAGATGACGACGAGTTACGGGAGCTGCTGGCCCGTTACCTTGCCAGCCAGGGCTTCAGTGTGCGTGAGGCCGCCAATGGTCGTGATGGACTGGCTCTCGCTCTGGGCCAGGATTGTGACATTGTGGTGCTCGATATCATGCTGCCCGATATCAATGGTCTGGATGTTCTGAGGCAACTTCGGGGCAAGACGCACCTACCCGTGATCCTGTTGACGGCCCGTGGCGATGAAACCGACCGAGTCGTCGGCTTTGAAGTGGGCGCCGATGATTACATTCCCAAGCCCTGCAATCCCAGAGAGCTGGTGGCGCGGCTTCAGGCCCTGCTTCGTCGTATCGCCTGGGATCAGAAAACCGAGGTAGACGCCAGCCGGACTTATGGCGACTTGCGGGTGGAGCCCGGCCAGCGCCGCATCTACCAGAATGACGCGCCCGTGGAACTGACGGGCACCGAGTATGAAGTGCTTCAGGTGTTGCTGGCCCATGCCGGCAGTGTGGTCCGCAAGACCGATCTCATGCAGTGGGCGCTGGGGCGCCGCCTTGAGGCCTACGACCGCACTCTGGATATGCACATCAGCAATCTTCGCAAGAAACTGGGCAATGATGACCCACCCCGCATCGAGACGGTGCGAGGACTGGGATACAGCTACCGGATACCCACATGATGAAGCGTTTCATGTTTCCTCTGTTCTGGCGGATTTTTCTATCCATCTGGCTGGCCATGGCGGTAACCGTGGTGGCCAGCCACCTTGCCTCGCGTTATCTGTTGGACCGGGAACGGCAGGCGATTGAACGCCAGGTGGGTTTACAGGAACTGGCTCGCGAAGCTCTAGTCATTCGTGAACAGCGGGGTCGGGGGGATGCCTGGCGCTTTTTGCGTTCGGAAGGTGAACGCCTGGATTTGCACCTGATGCTGATCGAAAAGGAGCAGGGCCAGCATCGACTGCCCCGGGCGATTCGGGAACGTATACAGTCCGGTTGGTACCCCCACAAACCAGCCGTTCTGGATCTGCAGGAGGGCTATCAGCTAGTTGCCTGGCCCCGGATGGGCGGCGATGGTTGGCTGGACCCGAGAATGTTCCGGTTTGTGGAGATGGGGCTGGCGTTCCTGTTGATCTCCCTGGCCTGTTGGTGGATTGCGCGAATGGTCTCGCGGCCGTTGAGACACATGGAGGGAACCGCCCGGGCGATTGCCGGGGGGGATACTGGTCTGCGGGTTGCTGGTCGCATTGCCCGGCGCCGTGATGAAGTGGGCCAGTTGGCGACGGCATTCAACGGTATGACAGACCGGCTGTGCCAGCTGCTGGACCGTCAGAACCAGCTGTTGCGGGATATCTCCCATGATCTTCGTACCCCGCTGGCACGCCAGCGGGTGGCGATTGAACTGGCTTCGGACAGCGGCGCCGATGAGGCATTGATGACCAGTATTCTGCGCCAGAACGAGCGGCTGGAAACCATGACCGGCCAGATTCTGACCCTGTACCGGGTGTCCGAGAACGGCGATGATATGGCGCGTGAGCCGGTCAAGCCGATGGTCCTGGTCAATCACGTGCTTCAGGATGCCGCCGATTATGCTGAGCACCAGCGCGTGGACTGCAAACTGGTGGCCTCGGAGGAGAGCAAAGCGGTGTCTGTGCTTGGCGACGGTGGTTTATTGCAGCGTGCGTTTGATAACGTGCTGCAAAACGCCCTGGATCACACGCCGCCGGGCAAATCGGTGAAGCTCTCTCTGTCCACGGGCAATGAGAGAATCCGTTTGATCGTCGCTGATGAGGGACCGGGTGCTCCTGAAGACCTGCTACAACACTTGTTTGAGCCTTTTTTCCGGGCTGACAAATCCCGTGGTGGCAAAGGTTGGGGGCTGGGGCTCGCTATTGCCCGTGATATCATTCAGGCCCACGACGGGCACATCAGTGCCCGCAACCGGGACGAGGGTGGCCTGGAAGTGATCCTTGAGCTACCGGTCTTTGTCGGAGGCTGAGGAATCGGCGTTCGGGCTTTGATCCGGTGCGTTGTCACTGCCCGGTTTCAGCTTGCTGGCGGCAGAAAAATCAATGCCTTCCTGCAGCTCGTCCTCATCAAACCGGATGCCGCAGGCGGCCTTGCGTATCCGCGCAGGGGCCGCGGTCCCGGGTTGGGTCTGTTCGTTGTCTTCGGTCGTCATAGGATCGCCCATGAGTAAGGATTACCCGATTCCTGCAGGATACCTTGAGCGGGAAACGGAAGTGAAGAAAAGCCGTTTTATTGCCCGAGTGTATCCCGTCAGTGACCGGGACGACGTACGAACATACGTTGACCAGGCCCACCGTGACTACCCCGATGCCCGTCATGTCTGCTGGGGGTATCAGATCGGCCGGCCCGGCTCTGCGGCCGAGGCTGCCATGAATGATGATGGTGAGCCTTCCGGAACCGCCGGCAAACCCATTCTGGGCGTGATCCAGCACAAGGATATGGGAGACGTGCTGGTGATCGTTATCCGCTATTTTGGTGGTATCAAGCTTGGAGCCGGTGGCCTGGTTCGGGCCTATGCCGGCGCCGCTGAAAGTGTCTTGTCCGCCGTTGACCGCGTGGTGCAGCAGGCACGTGTGCAGGCAACGGTGCAGTTCGGGTTTGCCGATGAGCAACCGCTGCGGCACTGGTGCGACGGGCATGAAGGGCGCATCGACGCGATTTCCTATACTACGCGGGTGACAGCCAGCGTTTCCTTGCCTGTGGCTCAGCAACAGGACTTCAGCGCGTTTTGCGAGTCCCAGAAGATGGATTACCGTTTTGAAACCTGACTCACTGAGGCAGGCCGGTAGCCCTGGGCACGCGTATACTGGAGACATATGGGAACAACGGAGTTAAGCCTATGCGTATTATCATGATCGCTGCTTTGGCGTTGGCCATCACCGGCTGTGCCAGCAATGTGGTGACCGACTACAATCCAGCCACCGTTTTTGGCAATTACAGCAGCTGGGCCTTTGCCAGCAACGCCCAGGACTCTGGTTTCACCTCGCTGGATGACGCCCGGGTTCGGGACGCGGTAGAGCGCGAGCTGAACCGGAAGGCCATGAAAAAAGTGACGGAAACTGAAGCTGATCTTCTGATCAGCTGGCAGATTGTGGCCGAGGAACGGCTTGAGCAGGTAGGCGTTGGCCTGGGGTTCGGGTTCGGCCATGGCAACTTCGGCTGGGGCCTCTCATCGCCGCCACCAGTGCGAGAGGTAACCGAGGGCAAACTGGTGGTGAGAATGGTTGATCGGACCACCGAGGAAGTGGTCTGGCAAGCCGCGAGTCGACGCTATCTCAATGAAAACCAGTCGCCGGAAACCCGTCGGAAACTGATTGACGAGGTTGTCTCGGAAATGTTTTCCAAATACCCTCCGGGCCTGAACTGATTGCAGATAAAGGCGTAATCATGGGTATGAACAAGCGCAAGGGCGGCCTTGTGTTCTCCACGGACCAGGGGCGGATGTGCCCGGAGTGCCGTAACCCGGTGGATGACTGCACCTGCCGGGGAGCGCAGAGGCCGGCCGGAGACGGTATTGTGCGCGTCAGCCGGGAGACAAAGGGGCGCAAAGGCAAGGGCGTGACCCTGGTGACCGGTATTCCGCTCGACGACAAAGAACTGAAAGCCTACGCCAAACAGCTAAAGGCCAAATGCGGTACAGGTGGTACAGTAAAAGACGGAGTGGTGGAGATACAGGGCGACCAGCGAGATATTCTGGTGCCGTTACTGGAGCAGAAAGGCTGGACCGTCAAGCGCGCGGGCGGCTAACGTTCTGAAGCTACCACAGTTGATCAATCAGGGGAGGCAGGCATGCACATAGCGGTACTTGGGGCAGGCGTCGTTGGTATCACCACCGCGTGGTACCTGCAGAAACAGGGGCACCAGGTAACCGTGGTCGACCGACAGAACCAGTCAGGGCTGGAAACCAGCTACGCCAATGGCGGGCAGGTATCGGTGTCCCATGCCGAGCCGTGGGCCAATCCTTCGGCGCCCCTGAAAGTCGCAAAATGGCTTTTCCAGCCGGATGCCCCACTGTTGTTCCGGCCGCGGATGGATCTTTACCAGTGGCGCTGGGCGCTGTCGTTCCTGGCTCAGTGTACCTCTGCCAAAGCCGCCCATAATATCCGCCAGATGGTCAATCTTGGCACTTACAGCCGTACATGCCTGCAGTCACTGCGAGACGAACTGAATCTCGATTATGACCAGTTAGCCAAGGGCATTCTGCATTTCTACACCAACCCTGCCGAATTCGATGCGGCTCTGGAACCTTCCCGCATCATGCGTGATCTGGGCTGTGACCGTCAGGTTATCGATGCTGGTCGTGCGGTTGAGCTGGAGCCGGCCCTTGAACCGATCCGTCATCGTATTGCCGGCGCGACTTACACCGCCGATGACGAAAGCGGCGATGCCCGAAAGTTTACCCAGGCTCTGGCTGAGAAATGTAAAGAAGCCGGGGTGGCTTTTGAATACGGCACCGAAGTGCTGGGTTTTGATCGCGCGGGTGACCGGATCCTTGGAGTGCTGGCGCTCAAGGACGGCAAACACCACACCCTTCGGGCGGACAGCTATGTGTTGAGCCTGGGCAGTTTCAGTGCGGTACTTGCCCGCCAGCTCGGGATGTTCCTGAATATCTATCCGGCCAAGGGCTACTCTATTACCGTGCCGGTGAAAAACGAAGAAGCGGCCTTTAACGTCAGCCTGACCGACGATGAATACAAGCTGGTTTACTCGCGCCTGGGCGACCGAATGCGTGTCGCTGGCACAGCAGAACTGAATGGTTACCGTCGCGACCTGAACTTTACCCGTTGTCGGGCGATTGTCCGTCGGGCTGCGGAAGTCATGCCCGAGGCTGGCTATTGGGATCAAGCCGAATTCTGGACCGGCTTGCGGCCAGCAACGCCATCCAATGTGCCCTACATCGGTAAAAGCCACTTCAGTAATCTGTACCTCAACACCGGTCATGGTACCCTGGGCTGGACCCACTCCTGTGGCTCGGCAGCCGCTCTGGCGGATATTGTTGCTGGGAAGGATCCTGAGGTGGACTTCACCTTCTCAGGCCTCTGAGCAGCCGACGATTCCGGTAGCACACAAATAAAAACGCCGGCGTCTGTTGCCAGGACGCCGGCGTTTTTTGCTTCCCCGGAAGATTAGTCTTTCAACTGATCCCGAATCAGTTTTTTGTTGATCTTGCCGACGCTGGTTTTGGGAATGTCTTCCACAAAACGCATCTGCTCGGGAATCGCCCATTTATTAATGTCGCCACTGTCGACAAACTGTTGCAGGTGCTGCTTGATATCCTGCTCAGAGATGGATTCTCCGGGCTTCAGGGTGATCAGGGCGTAGGGACGTTCCCCCCATTTCTCATCGGGCACACCTACCACCGCAGCCCCGGCAACGGCAGGGTGCTGGCTGATCATGTTCTCCAGGTCGAGCGACGACAGCCATTCGCCTCCGGTCTTGATCACATCCTTGATGCGGTCTTTGATGGTCAGCGTGTTGTCCGGCTCCATGGAGGCGACATCACCGGTGTGTAACCAGCCGCCTTCCCACAGTTCCTCGCCTTTGTCCGGTTGTTTGAAGTAACTCTGGGTCAACCAGGGGGCGCGAGCGACCACTTCACCCTTGGCTTCGCCATCATGGGCTACGGGGTTGCCGTCAGGATCGACAATTTCCAGTTCCACCATGGGCACGGCTTTACCGGTCTTCACCCGGATTGCGGTTTGCTGCTCCAGGGGCAGTTCAAGGTCCGCCGGGGAGAGGTGCGTGGTGCTCAGCAGCGGGCAGGTTTCGGACATGCCGTAGCCGGTGAACATCTTGATGCCCAGTTTCGCCCCCGCATCGCACAGGCCTTTGGTCAGGGCGCTGCCACCGATGAGCACATGCCAGTTGCTCAGGTCCGCGGTCTTGATGGACTCGGTGGCCATCATCATCTGCATGATGGTGGGCACGCAGTGGGAGAAACTGACTTTGTGCTCCTTGAGCAGATCCACCAGCAACTCGGGTTCATAGCGACCGGGATAGACCTGCTTTATTCCCATCATGGTGGCCGCGTAAGGCACGCCCCAGGCGTGAACGTGGAACATGGGCGTAACCGGCATATACACCGAGGATGAACGCAACAGCGGCATTTCGTCGAAATGGGAGATGCTGCCGGCCATGGAAAGCGTATGCAGTACCAGCTGGCGGTGGCTGAAATACACGCCTTTCGGGTTACCGGTGGTGCCGGTGGTGTAGAAAGTGGTGGCGACGCTGTTCTCGTCGAAATCGGGGAAGTCGAAGTGGTCGCTGGCCCCCGCGAGCAGGGCTTCGTACTCGCCGTGGGTGTCGAAAGAGGCGTTGCCCGGCTTGTCGCTGTCGGTTACCTGAATCCAGGTTTTGACGGTTTTGATCTCGTCTTTCACGCCCTCGATGATGGGCAGGAAGTCATCGTGCACCAGTACCGCGTCGTCTTCGGCGTGGTTCATGGTGTAAACGATCTGCTCCGGCGACAGGCGCACGTTGACCGTGTGCAGTATGGCGCCAATCATCGGAATCGCAAAGAAACACTCAAGGTACCGTGGGGTATCCCAATCCATCACAGCCACGGTATCGCCGGGTTTGATACCGGCGTCAGTCAGGGCATTGGCAAGTCGATGGATGCGTTCGACAAGGTCCTTGTAGGTGTACTTGCTGCGATCGGCGTAAACGATTTCCTGGTCCGGGTTGTAGCGGGGGCCGGACATCAGTAACCGCTTGATCAGGAGCTGGTACTGGTGGGCATTGTCAGCCGGTTTGAGAATTCGGGGTTGAGCCATGTTGTTGTCCTCTTTCTCTGCTTATGTTTGTTGTCACGGTAAGAAAGACGGGCTGAGTGGGGCTTATCCGTAGGTACAGAGATAAGCAGTATCGGCATCCGTTTTTGCTTTGAAGCTTGCTTGCCCCGCTACCTCAAAGCTCTCGCCGGCGCCGAAGGTTTGCCAGTCTTGCTGGCCTGGCAGCAGCACGGTCAGTTCACCGCTGACGACCGTCATGGTTTCTTTTTCTGAGGTGCCGAATTCGTATTCCCCGGCACTGATAACACCGACTGTGGCAGGCAGTGTGCTGGACTGGAAAGCCACTGATTTTACCTTGCCATCGAAGTATTCATTGACTGTCAGCATGTCTGGTATTCCTTGAAATGGTTTGCAGCCTACTATACTGGAAATTCCTGTGCTGCCAATCACAAACTATTGGTTTGAGGTACCTTTTCCAGTTCGGGTTGGCTGCCCGTGCTTGAGCTCCTCGAGCCCGCTATTGAGTTTGTGGGTAACCGGGTCATATCGTTCCTGCAGCTCATCCTTGATGGTGCCGGCCCAGAGTTTGGCGCCGGTGAAATAACCGGCCCGGCCTATGACATGAGCGGCGATCGGAGCTGTCAGAAAAATGAAGATAACAATGGCAACCGCCCGCGCGGCCACGGTACTGTCCCCGAAATAGAACGCCACGCCACCCATGGTCATCATGGCGCCCAGGGCACCGGCTTTGGTGGTGGCGTGCATGCGGGTGGGAAGGTCGGGCAACCTCAGAACGCCGATGGCGGCCAGTACCATGAAAGCAGCGCCCACCAGGAGCAGGACCGATACCAGTATTTCAATCATTCTTTACGCCTCCCCGCTCGACGAATCTGGCGAAGCCGATGGCTGCCAGAAAGGCAGTCAGAGCGATAACGATGGCAACATCCAGAAAACTGGCCACGCCGGTGTCAATCGCGTGCACTCCCACATAGCCGACCACGATGGAGGCGATCAGCTCCAGTGCGACCACCCGGTCCGGCAGGGATGGCCCCCGGGTGAGCCGAATGAAGGCGAAGAGCAACGCCAGTGACAGCATGAGATAGACAATATTGATCACCACATTCAGCATGACTGGCCTCCTAGCGCGTCACCTTCAGGATTCGGCGTTCGAGTTCTCTCAGGTCGTTTCTGAGCTGCTCTTCGTCGTGAAGAAACATGGCGTGGATAAACAGCACCTTCCGATCGTCAGAGACATCCAGGCTCAGTGTCCCGGGTGTGAGAGAAATGACACTGCTGACAAACAGAATTTCCATGTCGGTCTCAGCCCGGAGCGGAAACGCGATCACCCCCGGCTTCATATGCCAGACGGGCGTTGCGATGTCATAGGCGACCCGCAGATTCGACTTCACCAGTTCTTTCAGAAAATACAGCAGGAAAGCGACAAGGCGGGGTATCCGGCGGGAATACCCTTTCAAAACCGGGACCTGTTTTTGCAGCACCATGAGGGCGACATAGCCAAAGATAAAACCAGCGAGCAGGTTCATGGCTGTGATACTGCCCGTGAGGGTTACCCAGGCCAGAGCCAGCAGTAAATTCCAGAACAGGCCGATCATTCAGGTTGCCCTCCCAGAACCGCTTCTATGTAAAGCTGCGGGTTCATCAGTTGCTCGGCGGCGGATTCTGCAAGCACGTAAATGGGCTGACCATAGAGGCCAATGATCAGTGTACACACCGCAAGCCCCACCACAGGGGTGTAGTAGGCCCAACTGCGTTGGTCTTTGATGTCACCATTGAGCCGTCTGGTGTCGGTAACGTGCTCGGGGACTTTCTTCCAGAACACTTCCGCCCAGATCTTGATCATGGAGTAGAGGGTCAGCAAGCCCACCAGCAGGGCGACCGCTGCGACAAGATATTCGCTGGATTCCAGTGTGGCACGGACAACAACGAACTTGGCGAAAAAGCCGGACAAGGGCGGAATACCTGCCAGCGACAGGGCCGGAATCAGGAATAGTAACGCCAGGTAAGGGCGCTGCCGATACACGCCACCCAGGTCTTTCAGCTCATAGCTGCCCAGCAGGCGATAGGTGATGCCGCTCACCAGGAACAGATTCGTTTTAACGATGATGTGATGCATGATGTAAAACACACCGCCAATCAGCGCCAGGGGCGTAAACAAGGCTAGTCCCAGAAGCATGTAGCCGATCTGGCTGACGATGTGGAAGGACAGAATCCTGCGGAACTCGAACTGTGCGGCGGCGCCGAGTACACCGGTCAGCATGGTCAGTGCCGCCGCCCAGAGCAGGATGGTGTGGGTGTATTCCACATCCTGGGTGAATATCAGTGTAAATACCCGATAGAGCGCATACACCCCGACCTTCGTCAGCAATCCCGCAAACAGTGCGGATACTGCGACCTGAGGGGTGTGGTACGAGGCCGGGAGCCAGAAAAACAGTGGGAATGCCGCCGCCTTGATGCCAAACGACACCATGAACATCAGCGACACAACGGTGATCATGCCGGGATCTTCAACTCGGCTCACCTTCTGGGCGATATCCGCCATGTTGAGGGTGCCCACCATGCCGTACAGCAGGCCGACGGCTGACAGGAATAGGGCCGATGAAAACAGGTTCAGGGTAACGTATTTGATGGCGCCTTCCATCTGGGCACGCTCGCCACCGAGGGTGAGCAGGGCAAAGGAGGCCAGCAGCATGACCTCAAACCAGACGAAGAGGTTGAAAATATCGCCGGTCAGGAAGGCACCAGCGACCCCGGCAAGCAACAGGTGCATCAGCGGGTAGTAGCCGAACCTTTCGTGGCCCGGAGGCGTTGAAGCCAAGGAGTAGATGGCGATGGCGAGCCCGATAATGCCAGTCAGCACAATCATGATGGCGCTGAGGATGTCCGCCACCAGCACAATGCTGAACGGCGCCGGCCAGCTGCCCATTTCAACCACCAGAAAGCCTTTGTCGATGGTTGAGCGCATCAGCCAGATGCTGGCGGCCAGCAAAAGAGCGGTGGCTACCACGCCAACCAGGCGTTGCAGCTGAACCGAGCGCCACAGCGCCAGGGACAGGGCGCCGGCGGTCAGGGGGATCAGAATCGGGAGAACAACTTCCAGGTTCAAGTGTCGGTATCCTTCATCTT
>NZ_DIHV01000103.1:19580-25257 GCF_002420325.1 Marinobacter sp. UBA5687 | reverse complement strand
GGCTGCTGTACCCAAAGGAAGACCGCTTTATGCGGCACCAGATACTCGCAGCGCACCACTTCATAACCCTCTCTCAAGGTCAGGGTGGTAGGCTCTTTACCAGGTTCGAGTCTGAACTTGTGAATCGTTTTCATAGCTGCGCTCCTCTGGATACTGCGGAATACAATTCCATAATGGAGCAGTGCAGGCTTCGATAAAATAAGTTTTATTAAGCAAAAAACATCGACTTTTTCGAGGATTTAACAGCTTGGCGCCTAGCGCTCAAAGATCCCCTGACGAGCCTCGCAAATTGCCCTCACCCCCTCATGGGCCAGCTTTCGGCTTCGGGTGACGGCAAACAGCTGGTCTGTCACTTCATCGAGCGAAGCAATCAAAGCCACCTGATACTGCCGGCACACTTCATCCTGAATCATCGTAGGAGCCGCGAATACACCGACTCCCTCGCGACCAAACACCTTGATAAGGGCGCTGTCATCGACTCGGGCAACCAGGTTCATTCGCACATTATTGAGGTTGAACCAGTGCATCAGTTTCTCGAAATACGGCGCATCGGTGGCGTTCGCCAGCAGCGGCTGGTGGTTGAGGGAATGAGGAAAACCGGTTTTGAGCTTCTCCGCCAGTTCAGGTGCAGCGAACAGACTGATGGTAGACCGGGACAACGGATGAACCGCAAACCGCTCAGGTGATTCTGCCCGGGGCATTCTGTCGGTCAGCACCACATCCAGCTCTTTGCGCTTGAGGCTCAGCAGGAGATCTTCAGTCCGGCCGGTCCGGCATTCAAGCTGCACGGGCCGGTTCAGTTTCATCGAGGGGTGAAGAAGGTAATATGCAATCAGCTTGTGGATAGACGCCGATATGCCCGCAGACAGCGAAAGCGGCCTGTGTTCAGGCCCCGCCCTCAAGGTTTCAGACAACTGGCCGGTCAGCTCGAAGATTTCATCGGCATAACTGCGAACCATATGGCCGAGTTCTGTGAGTACCAGTTGCCGGCGCTCGCGGCTGAATAACCGGCCGCCCACCGCGCCCTCAAAGGTCGCAAGCTGGCCGCTGAGAGTCTGGGGAGCCAGGTCGAGTACCTCGCTGGCCCGGGCAATGGAGCCTTCGCGGCTAATTATCCAGAAATAATAGAGATGCCGGAGGTTCAGATTCTCCACATCGGTACCCTACTCCGCATTTGACAGTTCCCGACTATTTCTTGCGATAGATAATGCCGGGATGACACTGGACCATTTCATAGAGGTTGGGAAGCCCGTTCAAAGACTCAGAGGCCCCAAGAATCAGATAGCCCCCGGGGTTCAGCGCCCCATGCAGCCGGGTAAGGATGTCCTTTTTCAGATCCGCCGAAAAATAGATCAGCACATTTCGGCACATGATAATGTCGAACTTGCCGAGCATGTATCGGTCCAGCAGGTTCAATTCCTTGAATTCCACCATGGACTTGATTTGCGGGCGAATCTGCCACCCACCGTTAGCCGAGGGGGTAAAAAAGTGCTTCTGGCGTTCCGGGGATAGCCCCCGGCCGATGGCGATCATCTCATATTCGCCACGGCGGGCAACTTCCAGCACGCTTTTGGAGATGTCCGTTGCGGTGATTTTTACATCCCGTAGCTTACCTGGCCGGGTACGGCGGAACTCGTCCACCACCATGGCTACAGAGTACGGCTCCTGGCCAGTAGAACAGGCGGCAGACCAGATTCTCAGGGGCTGGAGTGAATTACGCTCGGCGAACTCCGGCAAGAGCTTTTCCTGCAGAATCCGGAACGGATGATTATCCCGAAACCACAGCGTCTCGTTGGTGGTCATCGCATCAATGACCACTTCGCGCAAGCCTGCCCTGCCAGTCCTCTGCAATCGTTCGAGAAGCTCTCCAAGGGAGTTCAGGCTGTTTTCTTCGAGTATCCGCCGAAGCCTGCTCTTCACAAGGTACTGCTTGTTATCACCCAGCAGAATGCCGCACGCATCCTGCAGGAACTTTTTAAAGGCTTCGTATTCCTGGGGCGTTATGTCCGCTTTCATTGGATCTCTTCGTGGGTGAAACCGTCAGCCGAGCATCAGTGCTGATCAATAATCTCCATTACTCGCTCGGCCAGCTCATCCGGGCTGAATTTCGCCATGAAATCGTCTGCGCCCACTTTCTGCACCATCGCCCGGTTAAAGACGCCACTCAGCGAGGTATGCAGCATGACATACATTTCTTTCAGCGCCGGGTCTTCTTTTATTCTGGTAACCAGGGTGTAGCCGTCCATTTCCGGCATCTCAACATCAGAGATAATCAAAGACAGGTGGTCGTTTGCTTTTGAACCGTCCTCGGTAATCTCCTTGAGATATTGTAGCGCCTGCCTGCCATCGTTTTTGGTAACCACTTCCATTCCGATAGCGGTCAAACAGCGCTCAATCTGCCTGCGAGCCACGGAAGAATCGTCCACCACCAGCACGGGCAAATGGCCGGGAACCCGTTCCGCACTTCGGCTGACCAGCTCTTCCGTCACATCTTCCCTGAGCGGAGAAACTTCTGCAAGAATCTTTTCTACATCTATGATTTCTACAAGTTTATCGTCAATCTTTGTAACCGCTGTCAGGTAGACATCCTTCCCCGCCCCCTTCGGCGGAGGGAGAATATCCTCCCAGTTCATATTCATGATCCGGTCTACGCCCGTTACCAGAAAGCCTTGGGTTTTACGGTTGTACTCCGTGATGATCACGAAACTGGTGGACAACTGCTCCTGCGGGATACCCGGCAAGCCAATCGACATACTCAGATCGATAATGGGAATGGTTTCACCACGGATGTGGGACACCCCTCGGACCACGCTCCGGCTGTTGGGAATCGACGAAAGCTTGGGGCACTGAAGCACTTCTTTGACCTTGAATACGTTAATGCCGTACATCTGCTGCCCCCGTAAACGGAACAGCAACAGTTCGAGCCGGTTCTGACCGACCAGCTGGGTGCGCTGGTTAACGCTGTCTAATACCCCTGCCATGATGCTTTACTCCTGGCGTGCCTATACCGGCATCAATATTGCATAGATCTTTGTAAAGTGGTTTCAGGCCTGTCCAAGACAAATCTTTGACGCCTGCAAACCTGTTAAGGGTTAACGGCCCAAGAACCCAAATCCTTAACGAATTTCGACAAAACACACAGATAAAGACAGCATAGGACAAACCGGTGCGTATGCGAATCATCTTTTTGGCTGCATTGTGCCTTTTACTGAGCCCGGTCACTCAGTCTTCAGAACGTACCACTGCTGAAACCATCCGCAACGCCGCCCAGATGTTTCTGGCCAGGTGGTCCGAAACCCTTGCAGCCGAGGGCTATGAAAGCAGCTATGAAGTCGGCGCCATTGATAGCCGCATCGCCCTTGCCGCCTGCAATCAGGATCTGAACACCGAATTTGCGGGCGATCCGCTGCAAACCACCAGCCCGTCTGTACTGGTATCGTGTAGTGGTGAACGCCCCTGGAAAATGTACGTGACCACCAGCGTTGAGGTTCATGGCCCTGCCCTGGTAGCGGCTCGCCCCCTGGCGCGCGGGGAGCGTTTGACACAGGATCTGGTAACCGTAAATTCGGTTCAGATCAACGCCAGTCGCCGCGGCGTACTCACCCGGAAGGAATCTGTTTCAGGCATGATGATGCGCCGCCCGGTGAATGCCGGCACGGTAATGACCCCGGATCTCCTTGAAGCCCCCAACGCGATTGAGCGGGGCGATCATGTTATTATCACCGCGCGTTCAGGCTCATTTTCGGTGTCTTCTCGCGGTAAAGCACTGGCGAGTGCAGGGGTTGGAGAGCAGGTTCTGGTAGAGAATCTCCGCTCGTCCCGGACAGTCAAAGCCCGTGCGGTTGGCCCCGGGCGGGTCGAAATTCCGATGTAAGGCAGCGAAGTAGCAAAAGCGGCAAATGTTTTCCGTTTTGTAACTAAAGTATGGCGCGGATTTGCCGTTAAGCAGATATAAACCCGAATACGCCACTTTGATGTGGCCCCAGGCAAGCAGGTATTGATATGTCAGTTGACTTAAATGGAATTGGCCCAGGCCAGGTCAACACCACTCGCACCACGGCCGACAAAGCCACAGGCAACCAGGGCTCACAGGCGCCAACTGGCGAACAAGCCAAGGCCCAAAGCCCCGCTGCCCGCGGTGAAAATGTGAACCTGAGCAATCAGGCAAAAAACCTGAAGCAACTTGAGCAGAAGCTGGGGGATTACCCCGAAATGGACGATGATCGCATCGAACAGATTCGTTCTGCTCTTGAGAACGGCACCTACAAGGTAGATGCTCAGAAACTGGCCCAGAAAATGCTTGAGATGGATAAAAGCATTTTCGGGTGAGTAAAGCATGAACGCACATGAACAGTTAAAAGCGATTCTTCAGGAAGATATCCGCCAGCTTGAGCTGCTGGCGGAACTTCTCCACCAGGAAAAATCCGTGCTCTCCTCTGCGGATATCCAGCCCCTGCAAGAAATGACCAGCCGGAAGAACCAGATTCTTGAAGGCGTTCGTGAACACGCCAAAAAGAAAATTCACCTGCTGGTGAATATGGGCTACAAGCCCAACGCAGGAGAGCCATCACGATTCATTCGGGCCGCGGGCATGGATGAGCTCCACCAACTCTGGAAAGACGCAGACGCCCGCTTGCGCGAATGCCAGGCCGTGAACCAGAACAACGGCCGAATTCTCGGGCACCTGCAAAAGCGCCTGTCACGTCTTACCGACATCTTCCGAGGCGCTTCCGCCCAACAGAAGCTCTATGGCGCCAAAGGCCAGCAGACCAACGTCTCAAGCACCAACATCCTGGCCAGCGCCTGATACACCAAGCGCCCAGAGAAAATAAAATGCCCGGAGATTTTCCGGGCATTTTTCGTTTCAGGGCAAGGTTTTCAGCGCGTGTAGATGGTCATCTGCGAATCGGGGTGAAAGCGGATATCCCGGATACTGACATTGCCCATGGGAGGTGTTTGCCCGCCCATCACACGAATGTTGTCCATCCGGATTTCCTCAATACGCTCAGGAAATGCCAGCCTCAGGCCTCCATCTTCCTGTAGCGAGTAGCGAGGCTCTGAGTCCCGGTAATGCACACCCGTAATCGTAAGGTCGGAATCCAGAAAGCTGAGCACCGGCACGAACACGTTGGCCGCCAGCCTGATTCCTTCCACCACGTCGACATCGGGGGAGTCACCCGAGGGATCGCCCTGGGCGCTGCCTGGCATGGAAGAGACCGCCTCCAGGCGCTCCATCAGGCCGATACCGCTTTGAGCAGACACTCCTGACATTTCTTCTTCCGACAAGGGCGTGAGACCGCCCCGTTCATAAAGCTCGCCCGCTTCAGCGCCAATCTGCGCTGCGTTGGTGTTGCTGGACGCCAGTGAAACCAGGGGCTGAAATGGCAGAGTGACCATGGTAACCAGCGCCGCTGCATTACGGTAACGGGACTGATGCTTGAGTACCCGGTGGAGCTCCCGCTCTGAGATCCAGCCGGCAGCGATTAACACCTCACCGAGGCGCTGGCCGGTTTCCCTCTGAGCCCGAAGCCCTTCTTCCAGCTGACCTTCAGACAGGTAGCCACGATTGATCAACAACCGGCCAAGCCGGGATTTCTCTTCAAAACCCTGACGGATTCTCACCAGATTCCTCCTGCAGTATCAGTGATCACCGTACAACCCGGCCCGGTATTCAACA
>NZ_DIHV01000103.1:0-19206 GCF_002420325.1 Marinobacter sp. UBA5687 | reverse complement strand
GCGTAATGATCTGTTAAGATCTGCACAAACTTCGTAATAACCGGATTATCTCAGTATTCTGGTCACCACCTGTAACAGAGAGCTGCCTTGAAATGACAAATTCCGTAAAACACATCTCGATTGTGATGTCTGTCCTCTTTGCCTTCGTTGCCACTCTGCTGACAACCTCAACAGCCATGGCCCAGAGCGAGGAACCGGCACTTCCGGAGGTCCGCTTTGTGACGACGGAAGGTGCATTCGTGCTTCAGCTGCGGCCCGACGTCGCTCCAAAAACCGTTGAAAACTTTCTGGCCTACGTAAACAGCGGATTTTACGATGGCACCATCTTTCACCGTGTAATTCCCGGCTTCATGGTCCAGGGCGGCGGATTCGATGAGAATCTTGGACGCAAACAAACGAGAGCCCCCATCGTGAATGAAGCAACCAGTACCCTGCCCAACCTCCGAGGCACCATTGCCATGGCCAGGACCAATGCGCCGGATTCAGCCACCAGCCAGTTTTTCGTTAATGTGGTCAATAATGACTTCCTGAACGCCGGAGTGCGGGGCCCGGGTTATGCAGTCTTCGGCAAGGTTACCGAGGGCATGGGCGTGATTGATCGTATCGCCGGGGTTCAGACCGGCTACCAGCGCGGCATGGCCGATGTCCCCGTGAGCCCCGTCATTATCGAGTCCGCCGAAGAAATCACGAAAGACAACTGAGCCCCATGAGCCCCGACCTTCTTCCGCCGGCAATGGAACCGGCGGAACTGATATGGCAAGACGGAGTGCCTGAATCGGCCCGCTTTGGCGATGTCTATTTCAGCCGGGATGACGGCCTGGCCGAGACCCGTTATGTGTTCATCGAGAGAAATGAACTGCCCGGGCGATTTGCAGCACTGAACAGCAACAGCCATTTTGTGATCGCGGAGACCGGTTTCGGCACCGGGCTCAACTTCCTGGCAACCTGGGCAGAGTGGCTGTCGCAACGCCCCGACGGGCAAGACCACGCAATTCTTCACTTCATCTCGGTCGAGCGCTATCCCCTGTCTTTGGCCGATCTGGAAAAGGCCCTGGAAAGCTGGCCAGGGCTGCAACCCCTGGCCCGGGAGTTGATTGAGAACTACCCTCCGCTGATAAAAGGGTCTCACCGCCTGGTGCTTGGCGGCGGCGCTATCAGGCTTACCCTCTATTTTGGCGATGTACTGGACGCCTGGAACGAACTGGAATTCGTGGCAGACGCCTGGTTTCTGGATGGATTTGCGCCGTCACTGAACCCCGACATGTGGCTCGAACAGGCCATTCAGCAGATTCGTGCTCATAGCAAACCGGGCACCACCCTGGCCACTTTTACCTCAGTTGGCAGGGTTCGTCGCGCTCTGGCCGATGAAGGCTTTGACATGCTGAAAGTGCCCGGTTTCGGCCGCAAGCGGGAGATGCTGACCGGCAGATTTCCAGCGGCGGAACAGGTCGTTGCACCCGCCGCCGGAGCGGAGTCCATAGCCATCATTGGTGCCGGCATTGCTGGTGCCGCTCTGGCCCGGAATCTTGCAGAACGGGGCGTTCCGGTGGTGCTTGTCGACCAGGCCAATGGCCCCGGCGCGGGCGCCTCCGGCAATGACCAGGGGGCTCTGTACGTAAAACTCGGTGTCGAGTACAACGACCAGACAGAGCTCGCGGCCACCGCGCTTTCCTTCAGCCAGCGTTTCTACCAGCGATGGCAGGGCGAATTCTGGCATCCCAGCGGTTTGCTGCAGCTTGCAGCCACGGACCAGGAGCAGGATCGCCAAAGGCGATTTCTGGAACGCAACACCTACCCTGAAAACCTGCTGGCGGCCGTGACAGCCGCCGAAGCAAGCCGTATTGCCGGTATGCCTGTACAGTGCGAAGGGCTCTGGTTCCCGAGTTCCGGCTGGCTACAACCGGCCCGTGCGTGCCAAACACTCATCGATCACCCGCACATCCGCACGGTTTTCGACTTTAACGTCGATACGCTGCGGTATGTGGACAATCACTGGGTGATAAAGGCCAGTGACGGAAGATCACTCAGGGCAACAAAGGTTGTGGTTGCCGCCGGCCATGAAAGCGGCTCGCTTGCTCCTGTGCCAGAAGGCCAGTCGCTGCGCCTGAAGCCAATTCGCGGACAGGTCACCCGGTTACCGGCAGACAACTGCCAACTTCCGGACGTGGTCGTCTGCGGCACCAAATACCTGAACCCCGTTTATGAAGGCAATGCCATAACCGGTGCCACATTTGATCTGCGTGACGATAACCCGGAACCAACGCCCGAGGGGCATCAGGAAAACCTGGACCAACTTCGGGAACTGCTGCCCTCCGTAAACATCTCAAAGCACATACAGGCAGAACACCTTGAGGGACGCGTGGCATTCCGCTGCACCACACACGACTATCAGCCGGTGGCTGGTCCTTGCCCCGTCAACGACGAGGCAGTCCAGCCCGGCGTGTTTCTGCTGACGGGTTTCGGCAGCAAAGGCCTGGTGTGGGCTCCCCTGCTGGCTGAATATCTGGCCGACCGGATCTGCGAGCAACCGCCCTGCCTGAATACCCGGCTCGCCCGTCGTGTGGAAACGGGACGTCTTTACCGGAAACAGCTAACCGGATAGTAATAAACTCTTGCTATAGCGAACGGTCAGGCGGCCGATAAACGTTCATAAGGTGGTGGTAAAGGGGAGAATCCCCGGAGAGGTGGAATCATGTCCATTTTCGTCAGTGAACCCGGGCGCCCAATCGGGACCCGGTTACCCGAAGCGTTCCGAAGTCGCCGGGTGGGTGATGTCACCGAGCTGTCGGAGTCTGCGGCCATTTCTGCCGAACATAGCGAGGCTACCGATGCCGAGTTCCAGCAGGCAGTCCACAGCGGTGGCAGCCGCTTTCGCGCACTTCAGGAATATGGTGCCGCTGCCGCCGGCGAACGTCGGGAAGAAAGGGTTTACCTGCCAGTCGCCGACATCAGCTCACCAGCCCAGTTCTCGGTTCCTGCTTCTGCCACCGTCGCAGAGGCATTGGCTACCATGGAAGAACACGGAGTACATCATCTGGTGGTGCTCGCCGATGGCAATGTGGCAGGTCTGATCGACCTGCGCTGGCTCCTTTCCTGGATTCACGAGCACAGTTCAGAGGCTTTGGACCAAAGCCTGATTCACATCGAACTTCCGGCGTTTCTGACCGCCTCTCCGGAAACAGATGCCCATCAACTGGCTCGCCTGATGCTCGCTCACCGGCTGAATGCCGCGCTGGTGATCAATGCTGCCGGCAAACCCGCCGGTGTGGTCACCAGCACAGACTACCTGAAGCTCTATGCCAATGCCGGCCGGCAGGAAGGATCGGTCTGAATCCTCCCTGACCTGCCAGCCTGGGAATTACGGCGCTATCGGTGTCAGTAACTCACCTTCCGGACTGAAGACAAGCACCATTCTCTCGCCGTTTCTGTCCGCCAGCGCCACTACCTCATCGTCGCGATAATTTTCCAGGTCGAGAATTTCCAGACCTTCGAATGCCAGCTGCTTACGCCAGTTCCGGAACGCTGCGTCGGATTCGGATGTGTCCACTCGGGCCAGGATACTCTCTGTGCCAGACACCGGCGCCGCCTGACCTTCAACAAAACTCCCGTTGGTATTGCCCGACACCACGATATCATCGTCGAACCGGACACCGCTGGTCAGGAGTTCATTAGAAAGGTCATCCGCATCATCAACGGTGTACGCGCTCAGAGGTTCGCCTGACGTATTGAATCCAAGAACAAAACCAGCGCGGTTATCCAACGGTGTGCGAATAATCTCATCCTCTGCGTTATCGGTACCGGCGTCCTCTGGCCGGGCTTCACGGAATCGGTAGCTATAGGGTGCATCGCCGACCAGCACAACCCCTGCACCGCCATAAAGACCGTCTCTCAGTGATTCAGAGCTGTCTTCACCCACCTGATACACGGTCGGTGATTCTCCCGTGTTGCCATTGAAGAAATACGGACCAACATTGCCCAGGCCATCAAGCGTCAGTGGCGATGACCCGAACAGCAGCGCCAGCGAGCCTTGTGAGCTACCACCGACCACGATCTCATTACCGGAGGAGCCCACCTGCCGCGCCCAGGCCAGGGTCGGCTCCAGAGCCCCTGCGTTCTCCGCAGTATCAATGCGAGCCAGGAAACTGTCGGTCCCGCCCTGATAGGCACCGGTATTCCAGGCACCTCGGGTTTCACCCCCCACCAACACATAGCCAGTGGTGCCGTTTATGCCGACCCAGCGCACAGAATCGTCGGCCGGGGTGCCAATCCGATAGATTTCATCGGTCCAGCTGGAATCATACTCCCCCGAACCAGCGTCAAAATGGAACAGGGCCGTTACCGCATCAACCCCGCCCACCGGTGTGCCCAGGCCTGCCTCGTCAGAGCTGAAAGCAACGGCAATTTCATAACGATTTACGCGGTTATTGTTTTCAGTGACCGTTCGCACACCCACATCCAGGAATACCTCAGAGGGTTGCAGTGCCACTGCCGGGTCTGTCACCTCAACAGTCTGGAGCTCCGTGCCTGCCTGGTCATAGATGCGTACCTGAACCTGATTGTTCCCCGGAAGGTAGCCAGCAACAAACACCCGGCCCTCATGGCCCAAAGCCACATCCGTTGCCACAAAGCCATCATTCCAGGCCAGCGGTGCGATCAGGCGGTTCAGGTTCACTCTCATAAGTGTTTCGGAAGCGCCCCTGGCATACCCTGCCCGGCCAGCCTGGTAACTGACATCTACGCCGATGGGTGCTGCGTTGTCCTCCAGTTCATCCTGTAGATTGTTATAGGCAAGCGCACGCACACCAAAGATGATTTCATCCTGCTCCAGCGGGAATACCAGCTCTTCTATTTCGTCATAGTCGTCCTGTGCATTCTTCTGAACAATCTCGAAGGTTTCGTCCTCGGCAACGCCGGTCAGTGCACCAATCCTTGCCAGTTTGGCTCTGAATAGGGTTTTACGGTCACCCGTGAGAATGGCTCGATACTCTCGAGTCGTGTCGATATTGATCGTATCCCGGCTGCCGCCATTGACGGTTTCAATGCTGAGTAGCGGCTCATTGTCCTCGATGGAAATGTTGGCCTTTACCTCAACACTGCCGTTGCCCAGGGAGGCAATGCCCTGACGGACCTCGGTCAGTACCATCGTCGCGACTTCTGTTGGCTCGGGAATCAGGTCGTCAACCACTTCAAAGGGAATGTAGCACTCGGTAATACCGGGCTTCAGCGTCACAACACCACTGGTTACCGTATCACCAGTCATGTCGTATTCGATGTACTCGAGAGGATTACCTTCTTTATCAACCGGATGATTCAGTTCCTCACTCAGCGCAATAAGGTCTTCACCGATGATGACTGTACCTGTGTTGGCACGACTGTATCTGCAGTCCTGATGTGCGGGATCAATTTCGTCATTGTCACAGGCGGTTGGGTCAAACTCCGAACGCAGCTCAAAGGCGATTTTGATTTCGGTAACGGAGGGTTGATCCAGATTGACTTTTACATACGCGCGCTTAGTTGGGTAGGTGACTGACTCAGTTCCATCCGGCGCGCCTTCATTATCGAACTTCTGGAGATCATAAGAGTAAGTGCCGGCATCCAACTCAGGCACCGCACACCGCTCTTCCGACTCATCTTCAGACGCCTGACTTTCACCTTCTTTCAGGTTGGCTCCGTCGAGGGTAATTACGTTCCGCTTGACTTCAATATCAAACGGCTGAAAACCCGCCATGCGGCCGTCCGTGGTGACTATCTCGATATTCTCGGTCTGGCCAAGATCAGCTTCACCCCGGTTGCCGCCGGATAGCCCAGGCACACCGCGCATGATAATACCCTGACGGGCCTTATTGCTGGTGTCTTCCAGCGCAAGCCAGGATGGTGCATTGGTCAGGGAGTAATCGAGAATGCTTTCGCCGCCATAGGCGCCCCAGTTGTAGTAATACTCCACCCCCAGATAGGCGGTGGTTGGCGGGGCCCCCAACAAGGTGGGCTGGTCAGGATCTTTCTCGGTTTTGCAGCCGGTCGCTGCCAGGGCAATCAGGGCAACACCAAGGAGGCGGCCCGAGGCGGTTGAGCGGGAGAACAAATCGGCGCGCATGCAAAAATCCGTTTCATGACGTTATTGTTATGGCCGTGCCCGGGTGCCTGGCACCCGGTTTACACACCGTTACAGATCAACGCCATGGTAGCCAATTTGAATCCAGAGCGATCTGCGCGAGTTCTCAGATTCTTTGGCCAGCTGCCCTCAGACCTCCAGACCATGCTCCCGTAGCAGGTTGGCCAGCCCTGCCTCGTCCAACACTGGCACCCCCAGCTGCTCAGCCTTGGCCAGTTTGGAGCCGGCGGCCTCGCCTGCGACAACGCAGGCGGTTTTTTTGGAGACACTACCAGCAACCTTGGCACCGAGCTGCTCAAGCTTTTCCTTGGCCTGATCCCGTGTCATGCCGGAGAGAGTGCCGGTCAATACCCAGGTCTGGCCATTGAGGGGTTGTTCATCCGCCGAAAGCACCTGCTCTTCCTGCCAGGTGACACCTGCCTCTTTCAGAGCCGCCAGTGTTTCCTGGTTGTGGGGCTGATCAAAGAAACTCCGGATATGGCCGGCCACAATCGGCCCGACGTCAGGCACCGTTTGCAGAGTCTCTTCATCCGCTTCGGAAATCGCTTCCAACGTGCCGAAATGGGCCGCCAGCCGCTTTGCAGTTGCCTCACCCACTTCCCGAATACCCAGCGCGTAGAGGAAACGCCAAAGCGCCGGTGCCCGGGAGCGGTCGATGGCGGCAATCAGATTAGCAGCGGATTTGTCGCCCATGCGCTCCAGGCTGGCAATCTGGAATTTCGTCAGGCGATAAAGATCCGCCACGGTGCTGACCATGCCCTCGTCTACCAATACCTCGATCAGCCGGTCCCCAAGCCCCTCAATATCCATGGCCTTCCGGGACGCATAGTGCCGGATCGCTTCTTTGCGTTGAGCCGGGCAATAGAGACCGCCGGAACACCGGGCAACAGCTTCCCCTTCAATCTGGACAATATCTGAGCCACAGACCGGGCAATGCTCTGGCATTTTAACCATCGGCGCCTTGGCTGGGCGCTTTTCCGGCACCACCTTCACCACCTGCGGGATTACATCCCCAGCCCGGCGAATGAACACCGTGTCGCCGATATGAACATCCAGGCGCCGGATCTCGTCCATGTTGTGCAGGGTCGCATTTGATACCGTGACGCCGCCGACAAACACCGGTTTCAGCCGGGCTACCGGTGTTACCGCTCCGGTTCGGCCCACCTGGAATTCCACATCTTCGATAACGGTCAACTCTTCCTGGGCCGGGAACTTATGGGCGATTGCCCATCTTGGGGCACGGGAAACAAACCCCAACTGCTGCTGGAAATCCAGGCGGTTTACCTTGAAAACAATGCCATCGATTTCGTAGGGCAGACTGTCGCGCTTGGCCATCAATTCGTTATAGGCATCCAGGCAGGCTTCCACACCTTCGGCCTTGCGCATTTCCGGATTAATCCGAAAGCCCCAGCCCCGAACAAGCTGCAAGCTGTCCCAATGGGTTTCCGGCAATACCGTTTCATCGGTCACCGCCATGCTGTAGGCGCACAGTTCCAACGGGCGATTGGCGGTTACGGTCGATTTCTTCTGGCGCAGACTTCCGGCAGCAGCGTTGCGGGGATTGACAAAGGTCTTCTCGCCCTGCTCTGCCAGCCGCTCGTTGAGTTTCTCGAAACCGGCACGGGGCATGTAAACCTCACCCCGAACTTCAACAAGATCCGGGTATCCCGAGCCGCGCAGTTTGAGGGGTACCGACGGAATCGTGCGAATATTGGCGGTGATATCCTCGCCGGTATAGCCATCGCCCCGGGTAGCGGCGCGGGTTAAGGTGCCGTTTTCGTAGTGCAGACTGACGGCGAGACCATCAAGTTTGGGCTCACAGACATACTCAATGGCGCCGTCCTCACCCAGCCGGTCACGAACCCGACGATCAAAATCCCGGAGTTCATCCTCACTGAAGGCATTATCCAGCGACAGCATCGGCAGGCGGTGCGTAACTTCTTCGAAACTGGTCTCAGCGCTGCTGCCTACCCGACGGGTGGGTGAATCCTCAGTCGCCAGTTCCGGGTGTTCAGCTTCCAGCTTCTGCAGTTCCCGAAACAACCGATCATACTCGGCATCGGGAATTCTGGGGTCGTCCAGCACGTAGTAGTAGTAATTGTGATCTTCGAGGGTAGCGCGCAGAGAATCCACGCGCTTCCGGATAGTTTCGGGAACGTTAGTCATCGGGTCTGGGGTCCGGACGGGCTATTAGGCTCGCTGGGAGCGCTGCTTGCGTTCAAACTCACGAATGCGCTGGCGACAGTGCTCAATGGTTTGCGGTGTCATCACGCTTCGACGCTCGTCTTTCAGTTCACCACCGAGGTTTCGCACCACACACTGGGCGGTTTCAAGCATAAACTCGAAGGCCTGCAAGGCATTGGTGGGCCCTGGCAGGCTCATGAAGAAACTGATACCGGGGGTGCTAAGCCCGGCCATGTCCTGAGGGCGAAACGTGCCCGGCTCCACGGCGTTGGCCACGCTGAATTGCACAGGCGTGGTGGTGTCCTCAGATTCATGGCGGTGGTAGATGTCCATATCGCCATGCTCCAGGCCGCAGGCCTCAAACAGGCTCTTGAGCTTGCTGCCCTGGAACTGCTCACCGCTGCGAGCCAATACATTGATCACCAGCACTTCCCTGGCCTCGGGGCGATTGGCTCCAGCCAGGGGCTGATTCTTGCGCGGTTTCCCAGGCGTTCGCCGGGCGGTATCTTCCTCAACTTCGGTGGTAGCCACCGGCGGCTCTTCCGCTCTGGGTTCGGCTTTGGCCTTTTCAGGCCGGGTGGGCCTGGTTTTCGGTTTATCCGCTTCTGGTTCCGGAGTGCTGGTTTCCTCGGGATCAAGGGACTCGGGTTCTTCTATTTCCGGTTTCACAACCCTCGGCGGACTCAGGATGCCGTCATCCTCATCGTCGTCCCGGGCGCTCCAGCCGGATTCCGGGGTTACATCGTCTTCTTGATCAGCACTTACGGGCGCGGACATATCGCGCTTCAGATAGCCCCGGTCTTCCAGTGTCGAACGGGAAACCGTGCGGGCGCCGCCATTGGGCAATTCCGGGTTGAAGTCATCATCCAGCGGGGAATCCTTGAGCTCGTCCGCCCCCATACCAGACGAAATGGCCATGGATTCCTTCCGGGCACGCCGCATACGACGCACACCGTCAATCACAATTCCAATAATAACCAGGGTACCTATGGCAATTAACCATTCCCTAAGTGACATAATGCTGCTGTCCTGTTTGCAGTTTGGAACGTTGCTACTCTAAGAAAAGCCCGTAATGAATACAACGCACACCGGGCCCAGATGGCGTTATTGTCATGGTTGGCGAGCATTTCGCCAACCTTTGCGTGCATCAGGCTTCCGCCAGTGCGGCGGCCTCATCCACATCCACAGACACCAGTCGCGAACAGCCTGGCTCATGCATGGTGACCCCCATCAACTGATCCGCCATCTCCATGGCGATCTTGTTATGGGTAATGTAGATGAACTGAACCTGTTTCGACATCTCCTTAACCATATTCGCGTAGCGACCCACGTTGGCGTCGTCCAGCGGCGCGTCCACTTCGTCCAGCATACAGAACGGAGCGGGATTGAGCTGGAAAATCGAGAACACAAGCGCGATGGCCGTCAACGCCTTCTCACCCCCCGACAACAGGTGGATGGTGCTGTTCTTCTTGCCCGGCGGCCTGGCCATAATGGCCACGCCGGTTTCCAGCAGGTCTTCCCCGGTTAACTCAAGATAGGCATTGCCACCACCGAATACTTTCGGGAACAGGGCCTGCAGGCCGCCATTCACCTGATCGAAAGTCTCCTTGAAGCGCTGCCGGGTTTCCCGGTCAATCTTCCGGATGGCATTGTCCAGGGTTTCCAGCGCTTCCATCAGGTCGTTGTGCTGTTCGTCCAGGTAGGTCTTGCGTTCGCTTTGTACCTGATACTCTTCAATGGCCGCGAGGTTAATTGCTCCCAGGCGCTGGATACGGTTACCGATTTTCTCCAGCTCTTCGGCCCAGACCTTTTCTTCAGCATCCTCTGGCAGCTGTTCGAGCACTTCCTGGAGCTTAACGTTGAGTTCCTTGAGCTGCTCAATATGGTTGCCGGACCGAATTTCCAGGGCCTGGGATTCCATCTTCAGTTTTTCCAGCCGAGCTCGGATTTCCTGAACCTGATGTTCGGTTCGGCTCCGCCCCTGTTCACGATCACGAACCTGGCGGTCAATTTCTTCCAGCGCATCCCGGGCGGCACTGAGCTTTTCTTCTTCGGCCAGTCTTCGCTCCAGCAACCCTTCAAGCTGCAGCTGGAGGTCCTCGATCGGCTCCTCGGCACTTTCCCGGGATTCCCGAAGAACATCCAGTCGCTCTTCCAGCCGTTCTTTCTGCATCTGCATCCGGTCGATGGTTTGCTGCAGTCCGTCGCGCTGGCTCTGGAGCGTCTGCAACTGAAGTTGCAACTGATGAGCGTGATCACGATCGTGCCGGGCTTCCTGGCGCAGACGGTCCAGGTTTTCCCGCAGAGAATCCCGTTGCTCCAGCAACTGCTCTTTCTCTTCATCACTGTCCTCGCTGGATGCGAGTGCAATGTCCCACTCTTCACGGGCTTCCTGAAGGTTGGCCTGCTGCTCTTCCAGAGCCAGGTCTACATCTGCAATATCTTCCCTGATGCGGGCCAGCCGGGCGTCAATCTGTTCTGCCCTGGCCTTCAGGCCGCTGGCACGGGATGCCAAAGCACCAAGCTCCCGTTCAATGTCACTGTGGCGTGCCTGGGCCTCGTCCCGTTCGGTTTCCGCACGTTCAGCCTTTTCTTGCAGCTGCTCGAGTTGCTCGGTTGCCTGCTCCAGCCTGGCTTCCGCTTCCGCGAGCTTTGCCTGTAATTCCGCCACTTTTTTCTGCCGCTCAATCACACCAACCTGAGCTGCATCGGAGTCTGGCATCAGTAACCAGTCCCGGGACAGCCAGACACCGTCCCGGGTGATGATGCTTTCGCCAGGCGCCAGACCAGCGCGGTTGGCCATGGCTTCGGGAAGGGTATCGGCAGCGTAAACCGAAGAAAGCAGTTGGCTGATCCCTGCGACACCGCTTACCTTGGCCGCCAGACCGTTGGTTACAGGCGCGGCTTCACCGTCACTGACCACTGCAAAACCTTTGGGTGCCGATTCCAGCGCCGTAGCCAGCTGATCAAACTCCGGCAATGTCAGTCCTTGGGTGAAGCGGCCAATGACCTGCTCTACGGCGAACTCCCAGCCGTCCTCAATCGACAATTTCGCAGCAAGTCGCGGCGCGTCGGTCAGCCCCTGATCGGCCAGCCACGATTGCAGGGCATTGTCGCCGGCACCCATTTGTTCGTCCAGAAGTGCCTGCTGGGACTCCATCGTGGCTTTGAGGCTCTGTACCGTCTGGCGATATTCAGATGAACTCTGTTCGGCTTCGCGCAAAGCCTGTCGGCTCGAATACACCTGATCCTGCAGTTGCTGAATACGCTCCGCGGTTTCTTCCCTTTTCAGTTCCAGGGTTTCCTGTTCTTCCAGAAGCTGCTCGAGCTCCGAGCGATCCAATTGTCCGTCGAGCAGCGCCTGCTCATCCCGCAATTTCTGTTGTCGGGTTTTCAGCTGTTCGATGGCGTCTTCAAGAGAGCGAATTCGGGATTGCGCCAGTTCGGCCTGCCGGCGGGCATCCGATGAACGGGTACTGAACTCATCCCAGCGATGCTGCCAGTCACTCATGGCCTCTTCTGCCTGCTGGAGCTTCTCGGCCGATTCCTCTGAACGTATCGCCAATGCCTCCTGCTCAGGCTCGATCATGTCGAGCTCTTCCCGGAGCGTGGCCAGCTTTTCTTCATCCTGTTCCAGTTCGCGGCCTAATTCGCGCTCGTTGGCCAGGGCCTGATCCAGCTCTGCGGCAGTCTGTCGGCTGCGCTCGCGCTGGTGCTCCAGACTTTGCTCAATACGGGCAATGTCGGCCCCGGCCTCATAGTACCGGGCCTGAGCCCGGTTAAAGTGCTCGGTCCGTTCGTGGTGGTCTTCCCGGAGCGATTCCAGCGAAGTTTCGAGGTTCACCCTTTCGGTCAGGAACTTCTCAAGTTCCAGCTCGGTATCGCGGATTTTTCCGCGCCAGGTCTGAAGATCGTCATCAAGGGCTTTCCAGCGCAACACCGTTAGCTCGGCTTTCTTTTCGCGCTCTTCCTGTTTGTAGGCTTTGTATTTTTCCGCGGCGGCCGCCTGACGTTCCAGGTGCTGCAGTTGACGTCCAAGCTCTTCGCGAAGGTCTGTCAGCCGCTCCAGGTTCTCCTGAGTACGGCGAATACGGTTCTCCGTTTCCCGCCTCCGTTCCTTGTACTTGGAAATGCCCGCAGCTTCCTCGATGTATACCCGCAATTCTTCGGGCTTCGCCTCAATCAGCCGGGAAATCATGCCCTGCTCGATAATGGCGTAACTGCGCGGCCCGAGACCGGTTCCAAGGAACAGATCGGTAATGTCACGACGACGGCATTTGGAGCCATTCAGGAAATACTCGGATTGCCCTTCCCGGGATACCCGGCGTTTTACCGAAATCTCGTTGAACTTCACAAACTCGCCGGGCGCCGATCCGTCACTGTTGTCAAAAACAAGTTCAATCGACGCCTGTCCCACCGGCTTGCGGGCACTGGAACCGTTGAAGATAACGTCGGTCATCGATTCGCCACGCAGGTACTTCGCGGAACTTTCACCCATTACCCAGCGAACGGCATCGATAATATTGGACTTGCCACAGCCGTTAGGGCCCACCACCGCGGTCATGTTGGAGGGGAAAGGCACCGTAGTGGGATCAACGAAGGATTTGAATCCCGCGAGCTTGATGGACTTCAGCCGCATATCAGGCGGTCTCCTCCGTGAGAATACTCAGAACCTGGTGGCGCTGATGCTCGCCAAAGTCCTGAATAACCCGTTGCAGACGCTCGGAATCGCCCTCAACGGCAGCATCGGCCAGACGACGGAAGAAGGTACCGGTTTCTGCGATCTCACTCCGGAAATGATCCAGCGCCACGTAATAGGTCCGGCTGATGGCGGGACGGAAGTTTTCGAGGGTTTCCTCAAGAAAGGGATTGTCAACCAGACGGTAGGCATACTGCATGACCCCGAACCCCGCTTCAATGACCCGCTCTGCGGCATCGGGCGCATTCGAGTTCAGGGCATCAATAACCGCCTGCATTTCATTAACCTGCCCCATCACGCCGCCGAGCTGTTCACCTGGCCAACGCTCCAGCACCTTGCGAGCCAACATGCACAGCAGATCGATGTAAATATCGTAAAGGGCATTCACCGAGTCTATCGTCAGCTCCGACACCACCGCCCCGCGCCGGGGATAGATCTCAACCAGATGACGCCGCTCCAGAATCAGCAGAGCCTCACGCACGGAGCCGCGGCTGACATTCAGATCGCCGGCGACCTTGAGCTCCTGAATTCGCTCTCCCGGCTTGAGATCGCGAACAACAATGCGCTGCCCCAGATGTTGGGCAATCTGTTCGGATAGGCTTTCCGGTGCCTGAAATCTCATAAATCGACAGCTCGCTTGGTACATTCAAGCGCAGGAGTTTATCACAGGCTTTTGGCAGCCCCACCCCTTTGTCCGACATTTCGATTGCACGTCTTCAGAACCGGCAACCCGCTGCCGGAATTTTGACAACCAGGCAAATATTATCTGCCAGTTTATGGAATCGACTTTAACAGGAGGCACTTTTCTATTGTTTTTATTGGGTTTTTATCTTATGGCATTTTTTCTGCTTGTTGGTACAGCAAATCACTTTGTCACCAGCAGAGCGTCCTACTGTGAAAAACCTGACATCGATCCGGCCAAACACTTCCCGCCCCGCGCGGCTTGCCGCTTTGAAGCAGTCGTTCCAGGACTGGAACAACACCTCCGATGTCATGGCCCGGCTGGCCAGACGCCTGAGCACCACTCTCTCCCTCGAGGCGCAATTGTCGATTCTGGCGGAGGAGATGACAGACATGGTGCCTTTCGACTCACTCAATTACAGGCACCGCATCGCCCGTCAGGACTTCGTTTTTTCCACTGGCATGGGTGGCCCCCATCGCTGCGAGTACCGTCTCTCTCTGGAAGGTCACCAGTATGGCACTCTGACGTTACACCGTCGCCAGCGATTCAGCGAAGAGGAACTGACGGGTATCGAGATGATGCTCTCCGGTGCGATCTGCCATATTCGCAATGCCTGCCAGTTCATTGCCATCGAACAGACCGCACTGACGGATTCCCTGACAGGCATTGGCAACAAACGGGCACTGGATGAGGCGCTCCAGCGCGCCAGCGCCATGGCGGACAGACACGGCGCCCCCTGGAGCCTGATCCTGTGCGATCTGGATCACTTCAAACTGATTAACGACAACCACGGCCACGTGGTTGGCGACCACATTCTCGCTCGCACCGCAGAAAAGCTTGAGCAGGCCCTGCGTAATTCCGACACGGTCTATCGCTTTGGTGGCGAGGAGTTTGCCATTCTCCTGCCTCATACCAACGAGCAGGAAGCCCGTGACGTAGCAGATCGAATTCGGGCTGCCATTGAAAGCATTCGAGTGGACGGCGGTGAAACACCTCTGACGGTTACCGCCAGTTGCGGTGTGGCGATGCACCTGACGGATGAACAGCCCGAGCAATGGCTTGCCCGGGCCGACGAAGCACTCTACCGGGCCAAGGCGGCCGGCAGAAACTGCACACGTGTATTCGCAAGTATTTCCTGAAGAGAAGCCTCAGCGAGCGGGCTTTCTGCCCTTGCCTGCAGACGGCTTCCCGCGGGAATCAGACCGTTTTTTTGGCGGCGCACCATCGGCGACTTGCCAGCTTCCACCTTTACGCGTCCGTTGCAGTGATTTACCAGGACTCTTGCGGCGCTTGCGATCATGGGCAGCCTGCTCTCCCGGAGTTTTCTGGGGTACAGCAACGCTGCCGAGCCCCACGGCACGGCTCAGCGCATCAACACCCTTCTGATCCAGCTCTTCCCAACGGCCCATGGTCAACCGGCTGGGCAGGAAGATCGGTCCATACCGTACCCGCTTGAGACGGCTCACCCGAACGCCCTGAGATTCCCAAAGGCGACGCACCTCCCGGTTGCGACCTTCCAGCAAGGTTACGTGGAACCACTGGTTCATACCTTTGCCACCCGCCGGGCTGATATCGGTAAACTTGGCCATGCCGTCTTCAAGCAGCACACCTTCCTTCAGGCGCTCAATCATGGCGTCATCCACTTCACCGAATACCCGAACCGCGTATTCCCGGTCAATCTGACTGGAGGGATGCATCAAGCGATTCGCCAACTCACCGTCGGTGGTAAACAACACCAGACCGGTAGTGTTGATATCCAGACGCCCAATGGAGATCCAGCGCTGGTCCTTGAGCCGCGGCAGGCGGTCAAACACCGTGGGCCGCCCTTCCGGGTCTTTCCGGCTGGTTACTTCGCCCTCTGGCTTGTTGTAAATCAGCACCCGACGCACAACTTCGGCAGCTGAACTCACGTCCAGCAGCTTGCCATCAAGCTCAAAACGATCAGAAGTGGAAGCCTTCTGGCCAGGCTGAACCGGAACACCATTGACCAGCAGTCGACCGGCCTCTATCCAGCCTTCCACTTCCCGCCGGGAGCCAACGCCGGCGCGAGCAAGCAGCTTCTGCACCCGCTCCGGACCTGCACTTAGAGACTGATCGCTACGGGCTGTTTTGTTTTCGGGGCCTTTTGCCGCCATAAGGGTAAATATCCTTGATATACGGGGCTGAAACCTGGGTTTCAGTGAAGTGTCTGATCCGGTTCAGGCGCCTGGGACTCCGCGTCGGAGTCCGGACTGGCACCGGAACCATCAGGAGAGTCGAATTTGATCTCTCCCTGCATGTTCTGCTCTATTTCCCGACCGATCTCCTCAAGGTCACGTACCTCAGAAAGCGGAGGCAGTTCATCCAGCCCGGTCAGGTTGAAATAATCGAGGAACTGGCGTGTGGTGGCATACATGGCAGGCCGCCCAGGGACATCCCGATGACCGACCACGCGCACCCACTCTCGCTCAAGCAGTGTTCGAATGATATTGCTGCTTACCGTAACCCCACGAATATCCTCGATCTCGCCACGGGTGATGGGTTGACGATAGGCAATCAGGGCCAGAGTTTCCAGAAGCGCCCGGGAATAACGCTGGGGCTTTTCCTCATACAGTCGACCAACCCATGGCGCAAACTCTTCCCTGACCTGCAATCGGTACCCGCTGGCAACCTTGCGAAGCTCAAAGCCGCGGCCTTCGCAGGATTGCTCCAGCATCATCAGCGCATGCTCCATCACCTGCCTGGCCGGGCGCTCATCTTCGCCAAACAGCTCGCGCAGCTGCTCCATAGACAACGGCTTGCCGGCCGCCAACAGTGCCGCCTCAGCAATAGCCTGAATACGGGCCAGATGTTCTTCGTTCATAGTGTCACTCGATCCTTCAGCTTGCCGCCCGCGCCCTGACATGGATGGGGCCGAGCACTTCCGCCTGAACGATTTCAATCAGCTGTTCTTTCACCAGTTCCAGTGTGGCAAGAAAGGTCACCACCACGCCAAGCCGGCCCTCTTCAAGGGTAAACAGGCTCTCGAATGTTACGAACCGGTCGCCCTGCAGCACAGAGAGAATGTGGGACATCCGCTCCCTTGTCGATAACCGCTCTTTCTCGACATGGTGGCTGGTAAACAGATCCGCCCTCTGCAAAACACCCTGCAACGCCAGTAACAGCTCCTTCATATCAACGTCCGGATGGGGTTGCGATGACGGAAGCTTGGGTAAAGCAGCGGAAGCCGGATAGGTATCCCGTTCCATGCGCGGGATTTCATCGATATCCTCCGCAGCCTTCTTGAAGCGTTCGTACTGCTGCAGCCGGCGAATCAGCTCTGCCCGAGGATCAATATCGTCTTCATCGTCACTCTCCTGGCGGGGTAGCAACATACGGGATTTAATCTCCGCCAGGGTCGCAGCCATCACCAGGTACTCGGCTGCCAGCTCGAACCGCATCGCTTCCACCGCACCAATGTAATCCATGTACTGGCGTGTGATTTCACTGACATCAATATCGAGGATATTCATGTTCTGGCGGCGAATGAGGTAGAGCAGCAAATCCAGCGGCCCCTCAAAGGCCTCCAGAAAAACCGCGAGGGCATCCGGTGGGATATAAAGATCCTTGGGGATATCCACCAGGGGTTTGCCGGATACGAGCGCCAGCGGCACCTGTTCCGGTGTCGTTGCCTGCGCTTCTTCCGGCTCCCTGGTGTCTTCGGTCATGCCTTTGCCAGCCTTTGACGTTATTGGCGGTCAGGAATCAGCGGTAGCTGAGCCCCATCGCTGCACGGACTTCTTCCAGGGTATCACGTGCGGCATCGCGCGCATGCTCTCGCCCTTCCTGCAGAATGGAATGCACCAGATCCGGATTGCTCTCGTATTCCCGGGCACGCTCATGCAACGGCTTCTGTTCCTCGATGATGGCATCGATCAGCGGCTTTTTGCAGTCCAGGCAGCCAATACCGGCGCTGCGGCAGCCTTCCTGTACCCACTGGCAGGTCTGCTCGTCCGAGTAGACTTTGTGCATACCCCAAACCGGGCACTTCTCCGGCTCGCCCGGGTCTGTCCGTCGCACCCGCTGCGGGTCGGTTTGCATGGTCCGGATCTTTTGCGCAACACTGTCCGGATCTTCACGCAAGCCAATGTAATTGTTGTAGGACTTGGACATCTTCTGTCCGTCCAGCCCCGGCATCTTGGATTCCGGCGTCAGCAACGGCTGCGGCTCCGGCAGTATCACCTTGCCTCCGCCTTCAATGAAACCGTATAACCGCTCGCGGTCACCCAGCGAAATGTTCTGCTGTTCTTTCAGCAGGGCCCGTGCGGTCTCAAGCGCCTCAAAATCGCCTTCTTCCTGATACCGTTTTTTCAGGTTGCGATAGAGTTTCGCGTTCTTTTTGCCCATCTTGACGATAGCGGCCTCGGCCTGCTCTTCAAAACCGGGCTCGCGACCATAGATGTGGTTAAACCGGCGGGCGATTTCACGGGTAATCTCAACGTGGGATACCTGATCAGCACCAACCGGCACCTTGCCGGCACGATACATCAGGATATCCGCAGTCTGGAGCAACGGGTAACCGAGGAAGCCGTAGGTGGCCAGATCCTTTTCCCGCAGCTTTTCCTGCTGATCCTTGTAGGTGGGAATGCGTTCCAGCCAGCCCAGGGGCGTGATCATAGACAACAACAGGTGCAGCTCGGCGTGTTCCGGAACCTGGGACTGGATAAACATGGTGGACGAGCCCGGATTAACTCCGGCCGCCAGCCAGTCGATGACCATATCCCATACGCTTTGCTCAATGCCTGAGGGATCATCGTATTGCGTGGTCAGGGCGTGCCAGTCCGCCACAAAGAAGAAGCACTCATACTCGTGCTGGAGCTTGACCCAGTTTTTCAGCACACCATGGTAGTGGCCGAGGTGCAGCTTGCCGGTCGGACGCATGCCGGACAACACTCTTTGCTGGGAATCGACAGAACTCAAAGCACGAACTCCTTCTTTCTGTTTATAGAGCGCCGGAGATCAGCGCCTAAACCGGCCGCTGAAATCAGGCTGACCGGGCATTATAGTCTTTACACTCGCCGGCGTTAAGCAATGCGGCACAAAACCGGAGCCCTATAACGCAAAACCCCCGGAATTCTCGCGAATCCGGGGGTTTTGGTGAAGCTCAGGGCTGCTTTACCAGCCAGTCACTTCCTTCAGGGCCTTGCCGATTTCGGCCAGGCTGCGCACGGTTTTAACACCGGCGTCTTCCAGGGCGGCAAACTTCTCGTCCGCCGTACCCTTACCACCAGAGATGATGGCGCCAGCATGGCCCATACGCTTGCCCGGAGGTGCAGTGACACCGGCAATGTAGGAAACCACCGGCTTGGTGACGTTCTCTTTGATGAACGCAGCCGCTTCTTCCTCAGCGGTACCACCGATCTCACCAATCATGACGATGGCTTCGGTTTCCGGATCTTCCTGCAGCAGCTTCAGAATGTCGATGAAGTTGGAGCCAGGAATCGGGTCGCCACCGATACCGATACAGGTGGACTGACCGTAGCCGAAGTCCGTGGTCTGCTTGACCGCTTC